>DATMML010000029.1 GCA_035570235.1 Vicinamibacteria bacterium
GCGCTACTCCTTCATCGGCTTCCTGCAGGACAGCAACCACCTGGACCCCCTGGTGGCCGTGGAGTTCCAGGCCGATCGCCACACCCAGGTCCGGGGCTCGTGGTCCGCGCACACGCTCGCCCCGGGCGGGGACCTGCTCACATTGTCCAGCTGGGCCACCGCGCCCGCCATCACTCTCGCCCGCATGGACCCCGACCTGCGCGCGTCGCGGTCGCTCCACTGGGATCTGGGTGTCGACCACAACGTGGGGGCGACCAAGGTGGGCGCCCACGCGTTCTACGAGGACGTGAACGACCAGCTCGTGAATGCCTACGACGCGACCAGCTGGGGCCGTTCCCTGCACATCTACAACGCGGGCTCGGTGGCCACGCGCGGGATGGGCTTCACGGTGGGGCGCCACTTCGGCGACGCGCTGCGGGGCTCGGTGACCTACACCTACGGTCAGAGCTTCCGTCCCCCCTCCGCCTTTGGCGATGCCTTCGCGGGGCGGTCCGGCCTGGCCGTTTTCTACCGGCAGGCCGACTTTCACGACGTGGTGGCCCACGTCGAGACGTTCATCGACTGGAGCGACACCCGTCTGGCCGCCTTCTATCGGATCAACACCCTGAGCGCGGAGACCGATGCCCGGGGAGCCGCCCGCTCCCCCCTCGCGAACTCGCGCTTCGACATCCAGCTGACCCAGGGGCTGCCGTTCCTGCAGCCCTGGACCCGGGCGGACTGGGAGGTCCTGGTGACCGTGCGCAACCTGTTCTACGAGGCCTCCGAGGGAGGCACGCTCGACGAACTCGCGGTCCTGCACCCCCCCAAGCGGGTCCTGGGAGGGATCTCCGTCCGCTTCTGAGGTGGTGGGCTAAAGCCCGCTGAGCGAGGCTTCGGCGCGCCTCGCTCTTTTTTTCGCTTTTCAGGAGTGTCCTGTTTTTTGGATTTCCACTTCGGTGGAGTGGATTCGGCTTCCGAAGCCTGCGAGAATATCAAGACGAGACGATGAGTTACGAACTCAGAAACCGCTCCAATTGCGGCACGCCCCTTGCTCATCCCGCCGTACGGGGTCAGCCTGTGGCTGACTAGCCAAAACGCTCACATGAAAGCCACCCGCCTCAAGAACGTCGCCGTAGTCGTCTTCGGCCTGGCCTTGGCGGGTCTGGGCATCTACAACATCGTCATCAAGGCCACCTGGCGCCTGATGGACGATGGCGTGTTCTGGAAGCAGGGGGCCGAGGGTGTGGTCGCGGGACGGGTCGCGGCCGGCGGACCCGCGGCCCGGGCCGGAGTGCAGGTGGGAGACGTGCTCCTGGCCGTGGACACCGAGGAGATCCTGAACCCCGGCCAGGTGGAGGCCATCCTGGCCCGCCGGGACCCCGGGGACGCGGTCGCCTATTCCCTCCTCCGGGCGGATGAGCGGCGCTCCCTGGAATTGAGCGTGCAGCCCCTGCCCCAGGGGAACGTGAACCTCTTCTACTACCTCTCGCTCGTGGGCTTCTTCAGCCTGGCCGTGGGCACGAGCGTGATGCTGAAACGGCCCCCCGATCGCACCGCCCTGCACTTCTACGCGATCTGCGTGCTCTTCTTCCTGATGTACTCCACGTCCTACACCGGCCGCTTGAACGTCGCGGACTGGGTGCTGTTCTGGGCCGACCATCTGGCCATCCTTTTCCTGCCCGTGGTCTTCCTTCATTTCTGCCTGTCGTTCCCGGAGCGCCGCATGGCGGCCCGAAGGGCCATCGTGGTTCCCGCCGCTTATCTGCCCGCCCTGGCCCTGGCGGGAGCGGCGATCGGGAGCCAGCTCCTCTTCGCGACCGGGCGGGGCTCAAACGCGCTCTGGGCGATCACGGAAACGATCGATCGCTTCAAGCCCCTCTACTTCGCCGCCCTTTTCTCCTTCTCCTTCCTGGTCCTCCTCGACTCCTACCGCCGGATCCGGAACGCGACGGCAAGGCGGCAGATGAAGTGGCTGGTCTGGGGGACGGGGGCGGGGGTGCTGCCCTTCCTGAGCTTCTACGCCCTCCCCTTCGCGCTCGGGCGGGAGCCGCAGGTGGCCATGGAGCTGGCCGGCTACATCCCGCTCGCCCTGATTCCGCTGGCCCTGGCCTACGCGGTGGTCAAGCACCGGCTGATGGACGTGGAGCTGATCTTCCGCCGAACCCTCGTCTACACCCTGGCCATCGCCGCCATCCTCGGCATCTCCCTGCTCGCCAACGGGCTCATGAAGGTGATCACGGGCGACGAGGAGCCGCACACCGCGATCATCGCCCTGCTCTCCACCCTGGTCGTGATCCTGCTCTTCACGCCCGTGAAGAGCAAGATCCAGGAGGGGATCGAGCGGCTCTTCTATCGGGAGCGCTACAGCTCCCGCAAGGCCCTGCTCCGCCTCTCCCAGGACTTGAACGCCGACCTCGACCTCGCGCGCATGGCCGAGCGCCTGCTGGAGGGAGTGGGGGCCGCCCTAGGGCTGAACGCGATGGCGGTCTTGCTCCCCGAGGGGGACGGCTCCTTCTCCATCTTCCGGTCCATCGGATGTGCCCCCGGCGCGGAGGCGGTTCGCCTCTCCGCGGACGGCGCCCTCCTCCGGCGCCTTTCCGGAGGGCAGCCCATCAACGCGGAGGCATCGTCCGAGGAGCTTCCGGAAGCCGTCCCCCTGAACTTGACCTACTACTTCCCCTGCCGGGCCAAGGGGGAGGTCATCGCGATCCTGGGCGTGGGCCGCAAGGACGGCCTAGACCCCTTGAACAGCGAAGAGGTGGACCTGCTTCAGACCCTGGCCAACCAGGCCGCGACCGCGATCGTGAACGGCCGGCTCTACAAGAGCCTGCGCGAGAAGGCGGAGGAGCTGAAGGGGCTCACGGAGTACAACGAGAACATCCTGGAGAGCATGGACTCCGGAATCCTGGTCCTGGACCTCGAGGGCCAGGTGGTGCGCTGGAACCGGGCCATGGAGGCGCTGTACGGGAAGCGCCGGGACGAGGTGCTGGGGCGGGCTCTGGACGACATCCTTCCCGCGTCCTTCCTGGAGGCGCTGCGCGGGAGCCTGGTCCTGGGGGAGAGGGAGGAGATCGCCCACATCTACAAGCTCCACCTCCCCGCCGCCAACGGGCGGAGCCTGATGGTGAACGTGTCCGTGGCCCCCTTCCAGGTCCGCTCCGGGGAGCGCTGCGGATCGATCTTGATCCTGGAGGATGTGACCGCGCGCGTGCGGCTGGAGGAGCAGCTCCAGCATTCGGAGAAGATGGCCTCCATCGGACTCCTGGCCGCGGGGGTGGCCCACGAGGTGAACACGCCCCTGGCCGGCATCTCCTCCTACACCCAGATGCTGCAGGGCCAGGTGGACGCCTCCGATCCCCGGGCCGCCCTCCTGCAGAAGATCGAGAAGCAGACCTTCCGCGCGGCCAAGATCATCAACAACCTGCTGAACTTCTCCCGCTCCGGGAGCACGGAGCCGGAGCGCCTGGACGTCAACAAGATCCTGCTCGACGTGCTCTCCCTGGTGGAGCACCAGCTCGAGAACTCCCGCATCCGGGTGCGCCGGGAGCTCTCTTCGGACCTGCCCTCGATCCGCGGCAACGAGAACCGCATCCAGCAGGTCTTCTTCAACCTGGTCCTGAACGCGCGCGACGCCATGACGCGGGGGGGCTGGCTGACCCTGCGCACCCACGCCGACGACGACACCGTGGTGGTCGAGGTGGCCGACACCGGCCACGGGATCAAGCGCGAGGACATCAAGCGCATCTACGACCCCTTCTTCACCACCAAGGGGATCGGGCGCGGCACCGGCCTCGGCCTCTCGGTTTCCTACGGGATCGTCCAGGAGCACGGAGGCGCCATCTTCGTGGAGAGCGTGCCCGGAAAGGGGACCACGTTCCAGGTCGCCCTCCCCGCCCTCCAGATCTCGGAGGCCGCTCAGCGGTGAGCAACCACGAATCCATCCTCGTCGTGGACGACGAGGAGGTGATGCGGGATGTCCTGGGCAGCCTCCTCACGGAGGCCGGCTACCACGTGGCTCTCTCCTCGGACGGGGCGGAGGGCCTGGCCCTGGCCAAGAAGGGCGGGTTCCACGCCGCCATCGTGGACGTCATGCTCCCGGAGGTGGGGGGCATCGAGGTCCTGGAGGAGCTGAAGAAGGTCGACCCCGACCTGGTGGTGCTGATGATCACCGCCTTCGCCTCCGTGGAGACCGCCATCACGGCCATGAAGAAGGGCGCCTTCGACTACGTGGCCAAGCCCTTCAAGCACGAGGAGCTCCTCCACATCCTGCGCAACGGCCTCCACCAGCGCCGTCTCCAGGACGAGAACCGGCAGCTCCGTACCGCGCTTCGGGACCAGGGCCGCTTCACCGAGATCGTGGGCAAGAGCCCGCGCATGCAGCAGGTCTTCGGCCTCATCTCCCAGGCCGCCCCCTCCCGCTCCACCATCCTGGTGGTGGGGGAGAGCGGCACCGGCAAGGAGCTGGTGGCCAAAGCCATACACGCCAACAGCCCGCGCCTCGACAAGGCGTTCGTGGTGGTCAACTCCGGGAGCCTGCCCCACGACCTCTTGGAGTCCAACCTGTTCGGGCATGTGAAAGGGGCCTTCACGGGGGCGGTCTACGCCAAGAAGGGGCTCTTCGAGCTGGCCGACAAGGGAACCCTCTTCTTCGACGAGATCGGAAACATCCCCCTGGAGACCCAGGCCAAGCTGCTGCGCGTCATGCAAGAGCGCGAGTTCATGCGCCTGGGGGGTGTCGACACCATCCGGGTGGACGTGCGGGTGGTGGCCGCCACCAACATCGACCTAAGACGCGCGGTGGAGGAGGGGCGCTTTCGGGAGGACCTCTACTACCGGCTGAACGTGATCGCCATCCAGCTCCCCCCCCTGCGCCAGCGCAAGGAGGACATCCCCGCCCTCGCCTCCCACTTCGTGGAGAAGTACTCCAAGGAGAACAACAAGCCGGTGGAGGGGGTGACCCCCGAGGTCATGCAGGCCCTCATGGACTACGACTGGGCCGGCAACGTGCGGGAGCTGGAGAACGTCATCGAGCGGGGGGTGGTGCTCACGACCAACAACCGCATCGGGCGGGAGCTGATCCCCGACCACGTGCGGACGAGCCCGAGCTTCCACCTCCCCCACGTGGCGGTGCCCCCGGAGGGCATCAGCCTCCGGGAAGTGATCGCGAACTTCGAGCGACGTCTGATCGAGTCCACCCTCGAGTCCACGGGCGGCGTGCAGAAGGACGCGGCCCGGCTCCTCGGCCTGAAGCCCACCACCCTCAACGAGATGATCAAGCGCCACAACATCCTCCTCCCCCGCGAGAGGGAGCGCCGCGTGCTCAAAGAAGTGGAGACCCCCGCCGTCAAGACCACACCCGCTTGATCTTGACACCGCGGGCGCACCCTGATAGCCTCACTCCGCTAATTGGAAGCAACCGCAAGAGTTAGCACTGGCGCCGTCTCGGGAACCTCTAGAACCCGTAGAGCTCGGAGAGCCTTCTAGCCATGGCCTTCCAAGGCTCACTCGCTGAGCTTCATCTCCCCGACATCATTCAACTCATCAGCGTCAGTGGGAAGACCGGGGTGTTCCACCTGACGGACGGCGCCCTCAAGGGGGAGATCTACCTGAACGAGGGCAAGATCGTCCACGCCCAGAACGAGGACACCTCGGGGGAGGAGGCCGTCTACGCCCTCGCCATCTGGAGGCAGGGCGAGTTCCGCTTCGACCCCGGGCCCGCCACCGAGCTCAAGACCATCACCAAGAGCAACACCAACCTCCTCATGGAGGCGGCCCGCCGCCTGGACGAATGGCGGGTGCTCTCCAAGAAGATCCCCTCCACCGACCTCATCCCGGAGTTTGTGGTGCAGGAGAACCGCGAGGGCCAGATCAACCTGAACACCAGCGAGTGGCTCATCCTCTCCAAGATCGACGGCCAGCGGACCGTGAAGGCCATCGCGGCCGCGAGCGGGCTCTCCGTGTTCGACGCCGCCAAGATGCTCTACGGCCTGATCGCCACCGGCCTCATCCGCCTGCGCGAGGCCGCCCCCGTGGCCGCCCCCCGCCCGGCGGCCGTCCGGCCGGGCACGCCCGCGGCGCCCCCGCCCGCCCCGAGCCACCCCGCGGGCACGGGCACCCCCGCCCGCGGCACCCCCGCCCCCGATCCCCACGTGGCCGACCTCATCGCCAAGCTGGGGAGAGTGAAGGACGAGTGCAGCGCGCTCCTGGGGAGCGTGGGGGAGACCGTGGTCAACAAGCATTACCAGAAGGCGCGGGCCGAGATCGAGCGGGGGGCGGGCATCGAGGTCATCGAGGAGGCCGTGCACCAGATCGCCCGCGCCGCGTCCATCCTGAAGGGGCCTTCCGCCGCGGAGTCCCTTCTCGAGCAGCTGAAGGGCCTGAAGTAACGCCCTGATACGGATCTCGTCGCCTCGAGTTCCACTCTTGGCGCGGAACTCTCCCGTATGATCTTGAGCACGGGACTCGCATTCGCGAACTCCGGCACCGTCGCCATGGACTCGGCGTGCAGCTCATACTGGTGACCTGCCTCACCAGAAAAGCGGCCTATTCGCTGACCCAGCGTCGACGGTGTCCCGATCACGCCTCGGGTAGGACGCGAGCCCTCGGCAACAGGCCGACCAGCCTCAAGAACCTGCCACTGGATGTCCACCGGTGACTCTGTTGAGAGCAGGCGTCGACTAGTCCCTTCCGGCAGCGGACGCTGGAGCTCCACGTCAAGCTCGTACCCGCAGGTTGAGGTCAAGACGAACCGTCGAAGCAGGGAGTTGCCTTCTATGATGGGGAACGGCTCGCGGAGAGGCACCTGCCAGTACGAAGCTTCTTCAAGATACGCATGTGTCGCTGCGGCAACGGCCCCGATGAGTAAACACAGCCCTGCCACAGCCCAAGGCACCGCTCTTCGGCGCACCCCCACTAACTGCCCTCAGGAGGCCCGCGGGCGGGACGAGACCGCTTCGATGAGGCCGCGGTAGCGGCCGAGCACGGCCTCCCAGCGGTAGTTCTCGGCCACATACGCCCGGCCGCTCTTCCCGAGCGCGTCGTGCAGGCGCGGCTCGCGCACCAGGAGGTCCAGGGCCTCGACGAACTCGTCGGGGTCCTCGTAGAAGAGGCCGCCGTTCGATCGCAGGCAGTGGTCCTTGAGCACGGGGGAGCGGGCGTTGGCCAGGGCGGGCGCGCCCAGGGACATCCCCTCCAGGAGCACGATGGAGAGGCTCTCGTAGGGGCTGGGGCAGATGACGGCGCGGGCCCCGGCCAGGGCCGCCATCTTCTCCTCCGGGGAGAGGAAGCCCAGATAGCGGACGCCGGGCAGGCGGGGCTCGGGCATGGCCAGCTCGCCGATAAGGATGAGCTCGGCGCCGCCGCCGCGCTCGCGCCGGTAGCGCTCGTAGGAAGCGATCATGTCTGCGCAGCCCTTGCCGGCGTCGATGCGTCCCGCGTAGAGGACGTAGGGACCGAGCAGGCGGTGGCGGGCCCGGAAGCCCTCCACGTCGGGGGCGCCCGGGGTCTCCACCCCCATCCCCGCCACCACCGCCGGGCCCCCGCGCAGGCGGAAGCGCGAGCGCACCAGCTCCTCCTCGGGCCGGGTCAGGAAGGCGAGGGCGCGCGGGCGCTCGAACATCGGGGCGTAGATCCCGAAGCGCAAGGGGGGCTCGTCGTGGGCGGTGGGCACCAGGATCGACCGCTCGGGCGCGGCCTTGAGCCCCCAGTACGTCGGGTAGTAGAGGTAGGTGAAGAAGACGACCGCCTCGAAGCGATCCTTCCCCGCCTCGAGCTCGGCCAGGAGGCGGGGGACGTAGGGGCCCTGGCGCCGCAGCCAGAGGAGCTCCTCCTCCTCCGTGTGGGGGCGGGCGTACAGCTGCTCCGAGAAGGCGTTGAAGGAGGCGAGGTCCCGCTCCTCCTCGGCCCGGAAGCGGAGCACCTCCACTCCGGAGAGGCACTCCTTCCCTTCCGGAAGCTCGTTCCGCCAGGTCACGTAGTCGCGCGCGCAGGTCGTGAAGACGGTGATCCGGTACTCCGCGGCCAGGCGCTCGGCCAGGGCCCGGGCCAGCGACTCCGAGCCGCCCGTGATCTCCGGGCCGTAGCGCTGGACCACGAAGGCGATGGGCCGGCGCTCGCTCATAGCGACTCCACGTACGCCCGGAGAGCGCCCTCCACCGCGGGGGGGGCGAAGGCCTCGAGCCTGCGTTCCTGGCCGGCCAGCACCGCGCGGCGCAACGAGGCGTCCGTGACCAGGAGGCGGGCGGCCTCCCCCACCTCGTCCAGGTTCTTCTCCGTGAACTGCACCCCCGCCGACCCCAGGGTGTCGCCCACCGCCGCCGTCCGGTAGGCCAGCACCGGGACCCGCATCAGCATGGCCTCCACGAGGGGGACCCCGAAGCCCTCGTGGTCGCTCATGGACACGAAGAGGTCGGCCGCCGCGTAGCAGGCCAGGAGGTCCTCATGGTCCACGTGGCCGGCGAAGACCACCTCTGAGGGCGTGAATCCCTGCTCGTAGAAGAGGGACTGCAGGGCATCGAAGTACGCTCGGCGTCGGGGCAGCTTCCCCACCAGCAGGAGGCGGAGGTCGGGGGAGATGAACCGCTTCCAGTAGGAGGCGAGGCGGATCAGGTCCTCGTGGCGCTTGTTGGGGGCCACCCGGCCCACGAAGAGAAGGTTGGTGCGGCCATCCTCGAGCAGGCGGAGGAGAACCGGGTTGGGGGGCTCGCGGTAACGGCGGAAGTCCAGGTAGATGGGCAGGACCCCAGTCTTGGGGAAGCCCTGGGCCATGAGCTCGCGGCGGTTGAACTCGCTATCGGCCAGGCCGAGGTCCACGTGGCCGGCCAGGGTCTTGAGCTCCTCCCGCCCCAGGGCGCAGATCCGCACCATCTCCGGATCGTAGCCCAGGAAATACTGGGGAGGCGTGATGTTGTGGTGGAGCAGCACCCGCCGGCCGCGGTGCTCCTTGAGGGCGGGGGTCAAGGGCGAGGGGAGCGCGTAGTGGAGGATGACCACGTCCTCGGGTGCCCCCGCCCGCCACTCCGAGAAGGCCCGCCCATCGCCCACGAGGTCCTGGTCGAGCTCCAAGGCGAAGACGTCCGCGCGGTGGCCCCAGGAGCGGAAGGCGTCCCGCATCAGGCGGGCGGAGTCGCCGATGGCGTCCCCGCGATGGAGGGTCGGGACCCACTGGTCGATCCTCACCGCTCCCCCAGGACGGGACGGAGCCGCTCCCTGAGCAGGGCCGGAAAGTCCGTGGCCCGGAGCTCAGCTACCGCGCGCTCCTGCGCGGAGAGAACCGCCCCCCGCAAGTGGGCGTCGGTGAGGACGCTCCTCGCGAGCTCGGCCACCACCTCCGGGCGCTTCTCCTTGAGCAGGATGCCTCCCCCGTGGAGGGTCTCTTTGACCGCCCCCGCGTCGTAGGCGATCACGGGGATGCCGAAGCTCATGGCTTCCTGCAGGGGGACGCAGAAGCCCTCGTGCTCGGAGAGGCAGAGGAAGAGGCTCGCCACCGAGTAGTAGGACAAGAGGTCGTCATCGTCGACCTGGCCCGTGAAGACCACCTCCTGGAGGTGCAGCTCCCGCACCATCTCCTGCAGGCGGTCGAAGTATCTCTCGTGGCCGCGGTGGTCGCCCACGAGCAGGAGCCGGCTCTTGGGATCGAGGTAGCGCTGGTAGACGGCGAAGACCCGGATGAGGTCGTCGATCCGCTTGTTGGGGATGATGCGGCCCACGAAGAGCAGGTTGGTGCGGCCGTCCCCGTAGAGGCGCTGGATCACGGGGGAGGGGGGACGGCGGTAGCGGTCCAGGTCCAAGACGATGGGGAGCACGCCCGTCCTCTGGAACCCCTCCTCCGCCAGCTCGCGGCGGTTGAACTCGCTGTCCCCCAGGGCCAGCTCGGTGCGGGGGATGAAGGAGCGGAGCTCGCGCCGTCCGTGGTAGCAGAGCCCGGCCAGGTGGGGGTGGAAGCCCAGGAAGAAGTGGGCGGGGGTGATGTTGTGGTAGATGACCACCAGCCGGTCGGGGGCGAAGTAGATGAGCCGCCCCGCGGCGCTGCCGATCGAAAAGTGGAAGAGGCAGACCGTGTCCGGGCTCGAGACCCGCGGGTATTCCCAGAGGGGCCGGGCCAGGGCCGCCATCCGGGGGTGGACCTTCTCCGCGAAGATGTCCGAGTCGAACCCCGCCCCGCGGAGGTCGGCCTGGATGGCCAGGGCCTCGTTGCCGATGGCGTCGCCGTAGGAGAGGGCGGCGAGGAGCTGGTGGACTCGGGGCCTCACTCCTCCCTCAACGGGGCTTGCTGCCGCCCTCGCCGCCCCGGAAAACCACCATCGACTCCAGCTCTTTCTCGCGCCGGATCTGGAGCTCCAGGCGTCCCTGGAGCTCGAGGTTGCGGTTCTTGAGATTCTGGATCTCCAGGTTGAGCTTCGTGACCTCGAGGGTCAGGTTGTGGAGGAGGTGGACGTAGTACTTGTTGAGGTCGGACTGCCGGGAGAGGGCCGCGATCATGGGGTTGGGGTTCCAGAAGAGCTTCTGCAGGGGCCGGAGGGCGGCGCGGATCGTCTCCAGGGCCCGTCCTACCCCGCCCCGGCTGCTCCGGTAGAGGGTGTCGGGCCCGAAGGCGAAGTTCCAGCGCGCGGGCTCGGCGCGGAAGTCCCGGAGGAAGTCGACCCCGAAGTCATGGGGCTCGAGCACAGCCTCCAGGGGGTGCTCGGCGATCTCCCGGACCTCCTCCTCCGTCATGACCTCCTTCTTCCTCTGCTCGATCCGCTCCCGGATCTGCCGCATCACATCTTCCACGTTCACGTCCCCGGACTTGATCTCGATGGCCACGCTCATCTCCCCCGGGGCACAGGCGCGCCCCCCGCGGTGTAGACGATCAGGATGATGGTCAGGGCCCAGAGGGCCACGTCCAGGAGCAGGGGCCGATCGGTGAGGAGGATGTCGGTGGGGCTGCCCCCCTGCTCCCGGCGGTGCACCAAGTAAAGATAGCGGAAGATGCCGTAGAGAACGAAAGGGATGGTCCAGGCCAAGCGGTCGGTGCGGTATTTCTCCACCGTCTCCGGGGCCATGCAGTAGAAGGCGTAGGCCATGAGGCAGGAGGCGGTCACCACCGAGATCATCTGGTCCAGGAGGTAGGGGCTGTACTCGGCCAGGATGGGGCGGTGGTCGGGGGCGGCGTCGTTCAGGGAGGTCAGCTCGTGCCGGCGCTTGGCCAGGGCCAGGAAGAGGGCGAGCAGGGTCGTGCAGACGAGGAGCCAGTCGCTGAACCGCACGGCGATGGCCAGGGCCCCCCCCACCGCCCGCAGCACGAAGCCCAGGCTGATGGCGATCACGTCCAGGATCACCACCCCCTTGAGTCCGAGGGAGTAGGCGAGGTTCAGGAGCAGGTAGAGGAGGGTGCAGAGCGCAAAGGGGCCGCCTAGGAGCGTCCCCAGCCCCAGACAGACGAGGGTGAGGACGGCCGCGAAGAGGGTGGCCGTGCGGGGGGCGAGGGCCCCGCTGGCCAAAGGGCGCAGCGCCTTCAGCGGGTGCCGACGGTCCCGCTCCAGGTCGGCCAGGTCGTTGATCAGGTAGACCGCGCCCGAGAGCCCGCAGAAGAGGATGAAGGCGAGGGCGGCGCGGCCGAAGGCTTCCGTCTCGAACAGGTGCTTGGAGAGGGCGAGGGGCGCGAACACCACCAGGTTCTTGGTCCACTGGTGCGGGCGCAGGGAGACGACGAGGGCCCGGGCGGCGGTCATTTGAGGCCGGGGCGGGCCGCCCCGTCCACCCGCCGTCTGGCCCGGCGGCGGGGAAACGGGGCCCTAGAAGCTCTTGACGCCGTCGGCTTCGGAGTCGTAGGTCTCGAAGACGGTGAGCAGCTTCGTGATCGAGAGAAGGTCCTGGATTTTCTTGGTGAGGTTGATCAGCTTCAGCTTGCCGCCCTTCCGGCTCACGGTGGTGTAGCAGCGAACGATCTCACCCAGGCCCGCCGAGTCCACGTAGGGCACGTCGGCCAGGTTCAGGAGGATTTTCTTCTTGCCAGCATCGACGAGCTTCGTCACGGCGTCGCGCAGGGCGTCATCCCCCTCGCCGATCAGGATCTTTCCGTGCAGATCCAAAATGACCACGTCACCAACTTGACGCTCGACGATCTTCATGGCGGCCTTTCTCCCTGAGGCGGCAAGCGTTTACGAAGAAGCGGTAAGCTATCACAGCCCCTCGCCGACTGTCAACGATTCCGCGGTGTAAGAAGCGGTCTTGGGGGTTTCTGGAGCCTCGCTGACTCCGCGAGCGGGGCGGAGGGCCGCGCGGGCAAACGGGTGCGCGACGCCGGCCGCAAGGACACGGCCGGCATCACGCCAGGATTAGAAAGGTGGTCGCCGGGAAGTCAGAGGGTGGCCGTTTTTCGCTGTTGGAAGCACTCCTTGCAGTATACCGGCCGACCCTGGGTCGGCTTGAAGGGAACCGTGGTTTCTTTCCCGCACTGGGAGCAGGTCGCCACCGTCTCGACGCGCTCCCGCGCGGTGTGCCCCATCCGGGAGTTCCGCCTGCCCTTGCAGTCCTTGCAACGCTTGGGCTCATTCTTGAAGTTCTTGTCCGCGTAGAAGAGCTGCTCGCCTGCGGTCCAGACGAACGGCTGGTGGCATTCGACGCACACCAGACTCTTGTCTCGGTACTCCATGGCCTCTCCTCGTGAGGGTCAGGCCCGCCCCGGCGACCCGGGGTTCGTCATTCGCTCTCGCGGCGTATCTTCTTCCGGCTCCTCTTGCGAGCCAGCGCCTGCTTGGCCCGGCGCTTGTCTCCGGGCTTCAGGTAGAAGCTGTGCTTCTTGATGTCCTTGATGATGTCTTCCTGCTGTACTTTCCGCTTGAAGCGACGGAGGGCATTTTCGATAGATTCGCCCTCCTGGACCTTGATCTCGGCCAAAACGTGAACACCCCCTGACTATCGTGGATTCTGGTGAAGGTACGACCCTTGTGCATGGATGGCGGTATTCCGCCGGCCCAAATGCTAGGGCATGGTCCCGGGGGTGTCAAGAATATTAAGAATCATCCTGGGTTGGCGTGGCCGCTCCCGGTGGGGCGGCAGAGTCAGACATCCCCTCGGCTTCTCGGTATATAAACTCTTATATACCAAATAGTTAAGGCGTAAATCGCCCGGCGGCGACGGCCGCGCTTTTCGCCCCGGGCGCCCCCGTGCGATCATCCCCGCGTGGCACAAGCTCCCGGGACCCTTCATGTGGTGGCAACGCCTCTCGGCAACCTCGAGGACATCACCCTGCGGGCGGTGCGCGTGCTGCGTGAGGTGGGGCTCGTGGCCTGCGAGGATACCCGGCGCACGGCCCGGCTCCTCAAGGCCCACGGGATCGCCACCCCCACCCTCTCGTATTTCGAGCACAACGAGCGCTGGCGGGGGGCGAGGATCCTGGAAGCCCTGCGCGCGGGAAAGAGCGTGGCCCTGGTCGCCGACGCGGGGACGCCGGGGCTGTCCGACCCCGGCTACCGGCTCGTGCGAGACGCCCGGGCCGAGGGCATCCCCGTCCTGCCCGTCCCCGGTCCCAGCGCCGCCGTGGCCGCTCTCTCCGTTTCCGGGCTGCCCACCGACCGCTTCCTCTTCGTGGGCTTCCTGCCCGCGCGCGCGGGCGCTCGGCGGCGGGCCCTGACCGAGCTCTTGGAGGTGCGGGAGACGCTCGTGCTCTACGAGTCGCCCGTCCGTGTGCTCGCCTCGCTCCAGGACATGGCCGACATCCTGGGCGATCGCGAGGCCTTCCTCTTTCGCGAGGCCACCAAACTTCACGAGGAGTACGTGCGGGGTCGGCTGTCCGCGCTCAAGGGGCTCCTCGGGGACCGCCCGCGGGTGCGCGGAGAAATCGTCCTCGTGGTGGCGGGGGCAGAGGAGGCACCCGCGCAATCGGAGGAGCCGCTCTCCGCCCTCTTCGCCCGCCTGACCGCGGAGGGCCGGACGCGCCGGGAGGCGGTGAAGGAGGCGGCCCACCTCCTGGGGCTGCCCGCGCGGGAGGTCTATCGACGGACGCTGGGCTGAGGGCCGGCTCCCCCGCCGCCCTCCCCTACCTCGGCGCGAAGCTCCGTCCCGGGAAGAGCTCCCAGGGCTCCACCTTTCGGGAGAGACGCACGAAGACGGGCTTCATGAGATCGCGCCGCTCGTAGGCCACCCCGAGTTCGGCCAGCCGTCGGCCCATTCTCTCCGCCGCGGTCGTGTTCACGGCCACGAACGCGGCTTCCGGAGCCCGCTCGACGCGGTCGCGGTATTCGAAGAAGTACTCGGTAGTGGTGGGGCCGAGCTTGGCCGAGCACGTCACGTGCTCCTCGGACAGGAAGTTGATCTTGGTGGCCAGGTAGAAGTCGGTGTAGCACCACCGCACTCCCTCGCGCTCCAGGCCGGCGATGAAGGCCCGCCACTTTCCGTCGGCCAGAATGGTGCCCTCGGCCTGGGCCACCGAGCCCAGGGCGCCAAAAGCCACGAGGAGGACCAGGACCCAACGCCGGCTTCCGTTAAGAGCCTCGGCCAGGAAGATGGGCAGCGGCGCCATCAGGAAGAGCAGGTAGCGCGGGTTCCCGGGGACGTGGGGCAGGGCCAGGAGGGCCACGGCCAGGTTGACGGCCGCGAAGAGGAGGAGAAGGGTGAGGGGGCGGGACCGAAGCCGCCACGCCACCCCCACCGCTCGGGCCGTGGCCAGTGCGGCCAGGCCCACGGCGAGCCAGGCGAGCGCGAGGAGCACCGGGTCGAGAAGGGGAGCGTGGCCGGGGTCGTAGCCCATCAGTATCGGCCAATGGTCCGTCACCATTCCCACGAGCCTCTGGCCGAGTCCCGCCCCCGCGTCCTCTCCCCCCACCGCCGGCCCGCCCGGCATCAGGTAAAGGAACGACTCCCATCCGTTTCCCGCGTTCCAGAGCCAGCCGGGAAAGTAGCCGAGCACGAAGCCTGAAGCCAGGGCGAGAAGCGACCTCAGGGCGCGGCGGCGTCCGAAGACGAGGAGGGCCAGGACCACCGCCGTCAGGTGGATTACGGCCAGGATGTGGCACCAGAACGCCAGGCCGAGGAGAAGGCCGGCCTTGAGGGCCCGCGGGGGCCGGCCCTCCTCCTCGAGCGCCCACCGAGCGGCCAGCCACAGGGCCCAGGTGCCGAGGGCCAGCACCTCCACGTAGTTGCCATCGTTGCTCAGGCTGTAGCGGGTGAGGAAGGGGGGGCCGAAGGCCAGGAAGAGCCCGGCCGCCACCGCCGTGCTCAAGTCTCGGCCCGAGACGAGCGAGCCCAGCCGGTAAACGCCGGCCACGAAACCGGCGAAGAACAGGACGGAGACAAGGGCGAAGGCCCGGGCCGGGTCCATGAGGGCGGCGAGGGGAGCGGTGAGGTGGGACTTCAAGCTGCCGCTGTACGGAACGTGGGGGACGAAGACCAGGTGGTCGATGCCGTCCCGGACGTGGAGGGCCACGATCCCGGACAGGGCGCCGTCCGGTGTCACCGCCCCCGCCGCGCCCTGGACGATCACAGGCAAGCGGAAGACCACAGCCAGGACCGCGACCAGGAGCGGCCCGCCCCAAAGAGCCGATCCCTCCCTGCCTTGCTCCCGTCCGGTCCAGAGCCAGGCCAGAGCAAGGACGAGCAACGGCAGGCCCAGCATCGGCGAGGGAAGGCTGGCCAGCCAGGCCGGACGAAAGGCCGCTCCCGCGTCGAACCAGCGGAGGCAGAAGAGGATCCACAGGCAGGCCGCCCCCGCGCCCCACGCGGAAGGCCGAGGCGATTGCATCCGGCGGAGACTAGCATAAGATCGCGATCCCCCTTGGAGGCGACGACTGGCCGCGCTCTGGCAGCATCCCGCCGTTAACGTCTTCGTGAGGAGCCTGCTGGGCGGAGACTTCTTGCCCTTGCGAGAACTCATCGCGCGGGAGCTTGTCCGGGAGCGGCCCACCCTCGAGCTCGGCTGCGGCCCGGGAATCTTCGCCGACCTTTTCGCGCCCGACGACTACGTGGGAGTGGACCCGAACGCTCGCTACATCGATCACGCCCGGAAGACACGGCCCGGGATTTTCCTGGTCGGCGCTCTCGGCCGAGTGCCGTTGCCGAAAGACCGCTTCGACCAAGTCCTCATCGTCGAGCGGCTGCACCCCCTCGCCGATCCCGACGCCTCCGCCCTCCTGGGCGAGGCGCTCCGGATGCTCTCGGGCGGGGGCCGGGCCCTCCTCGTGGAGCGGGTCATGGGTGCCCGCGGCCTCCTCGGCCGCCTGCGCGAGCACT
>DATMML010000030.1 GCA_035570235.1 Vicinamibacteria bacterium
TCTCTCTGGACACAGGAACAAGCTGCCGGTCGCCTGCTTCGGACCCACGGAACCGGCCGACCCAGGATGAGATCCGTCCGAAATACAGATAGATGACCGGCGTCGTGAAGAGCGTCAGCACCTGGCTGACCAGCAGTCCCCCGATGATGCAGATGCCCAGCGGTCTTCGCAATTCGGAACCGATGCCGGTGCCGAAGGCCAGCGGGACGGCGCCGAGCAGCGCGGCCATCGTGGTCATCATGATCGGACGGAAGCGGACCAGACAGGCTTCATGGATCGCTTCAGCCGGCGTTTTGCCGTGCTCGCGCTGCGCTTCCACCGCGAAGTCGACCATCATGATGCCGTTTTTCTTGACCAGGCCCACGAGCATGATGATGCCGACGAAGGCATAGAGGCTGAGCTCCACCTTGAAGAGATACAGCGTCAGCAGCGCACCAAAGCCGGCAGACGGCAGACCCGAGAGAATCGTCAGCGGGTGGGTGAAGCTCTCGTAGAGGATCCCGAGCACGATGTAGATGACGAGGATGGCTAGGACGAGGAGCCAGCCCAGGCCCCGGGTGGAGGCCTCGAAGGCCTGGGCCATCCCCTGGAAGCTCGTGCTGACGGTCGGGGGCAGGGTGGCCTTGGCCGCCCGGTCCACGCCCGCCACCGCCGGGCCCAGGGCCGCGCCCGGCTTCAGGTTGAAGGACAGGGTCACGGACGGAAGCTGGCCGAGGTGGTTCACGGTCAGCGGGCCCAGGCTGCGGGTCAGGCGGGCCACCGCCTCCAGGGGGACGAGGGCGCCGCCGGTGGAGCGGATGTAGAGCAGGGAGAGGTCGGTGGCAGCGCGCTGGTACTCGGGCTCCAGCTCCATGATCACGCGGTACTCGTTGTTGGGGGCGTAGATGGTGGAGATCCAGCGGTTTCCGAAGGCGGTGTAGAGCGCGTCCTCCACCTGCTGCGCGGTCACCCCCAGGGCCACCGCCCGGTCGCGGTCGATCTCCACGTTGACCTGAGGGTTCGTGATCTGGAGGTCGCTGGTCACGTCTTGAAGCCCCGGGACCTCGCGCAGCTTCGCCTCCAGCTCCGGAGCACGCCGGTAGAGCTCTTCGGTGTCGGGGCTCTGGAGGGTGAGCTGGTAGAGGCTCTTGCTGAGCTGTCCCCCGATCCTTATGGGCGGGGGGTTCTGGGGGAAGGCCCGGATCCCGGGGATGCTGTTGAGTTTCGGGCGGAGCTCCTGGATGACCTGGTCCGCGGAGAGCTTGCGCTCGGACAGGGGCTTCAGGCGGATGAAGATGCGCCCAGAGTTGCCGGTGGCGTTGGGCCCGCTGGCCCCTATGCTGGACATGAAGTTCGCCACGTTCGGGTCCTGCAACACGACCGCGGCCAGG
Organism: Vicinamibacteria bacterium; assembly: GCA_035570235.1. NCBI lineage: Bacteria > Pseudomonadati > Acidobacteriota > Vicinamibacteria > Vicinamibacteria bacterium. The sequence continues at coordinate 1,371 of DATMML010000030.1, forward strand.
GCCTGTTGGTGCCGGGCCATGGCTTCGAAGGAAATCCCCTGCGCGGCCTCCGTGAAGGCGAAGATCTGCCCGGTGTCGTCGCTGGGGAGGAAACCCTTGGGCATGACCGCGAAGAGGTAGACGGTCAAGACGAGGAGGCCGCCGGAGATGACCATGGTCGCGGGGCGATGGTGCAGGACCCGGTCGAGGCTCCATTTGTAGGCGGCCAAGGTCCTCTGGAAGACCCGCTCCGAGGCGGCGTCGAACCGGCTGCGGGTCCCGCCCCCGTGGGGCTTCAGGAAGCGGCTGCAGAGCATGGGGGTGAGGGTCAAGGACACGAACCCGGAGACGAGGATGGCCACGGATATGGTGACCGCGAACTCGTGCAGGAGGCGACCCACGAGGCCGCCCATGAAGAGCACGGGCAGGAAGACCGCGACCAGGGAGAGGGTCATGGAGAGGATGGTGAAGCCGATCTCCCGGGAGCCGGCCAGGGCGCCCGCCAGCGGCCCCTCCCCCATCTCTAGATGGCGGACGATGTTCTCCAGCATGACGATGGCGTCGTCCACCACGAAGCCCACGGACAGAGTCAGGGCCATAAGGGAGAGGTTGTCCAGGCTGTAGTCCAGGAGGTACATGACCGCGAACGTCCCCACGATCGACATGGGCAGGGCCAGGCTGGGGATGACGGTGGCGGAGAGGTTGCGCAGGAAGAGGAAGATGACCATGACCACCAGGCCCACGGTCAGGAGCAGCGTGAACTTCACGTCGTCCACGGAGTCCCGGATCGACTCCGAGCGATCGAACAGGATGTTGAGTTTCACGGACGCCGGCATCTGCGCCCGAAACGTGGGGATGAGGGCTTTGATCGAGTCCACCACCTCCACGGTGTTGGTGCCGGGCTGGCGCTGGATGGCGAGCACGATGGACCGAGTGCCGGTGTACCAGGAGGCGATCTTGTCGTTCTCGACGCTGTCGATCACCCGCCCCACCTCTTGCAGGCGCACGGGCGCGCCGTTGCGATAGGCCAGGATGAGCGGCCGGTAGGCGCTAGCGTCGGTGAGCTGCCCGTTGGCCTCCACCGTCAGGGCCTCGTGCTTGCCGTAGAGGACCCCCGTGGGCAGGTTCACGTTGCCGTTCTGCACCGCCGCCGAGGCCTCATCGATCCCGATCCCGCGGCTGGCCAGGGCGTCGGGATTGAGCTGGATGCGCACCGCGTACTTCTGGGATCCGAAGACCTGGACCTGGGCCACCCCGCTCACCATCGAGATCCGCTGGGCAATGAGCGTCTCCGCGTACTCGTCGACCTGGGACAGGGGCAGGGTGGGGGAAGCCAGGGCCAGGTAGAGGATGGGCTGGTCGGCGGGGTTCACTTTCGTGTAGGCGGGGGGCGTGGGCATGCCGGGGGGAAGCTGGGTGGCCGACTTGGCAATGGCGGCCTGGACGTCCTGGGCGGCGGCGTCGATGTTCCGGGAGAGGTTGAACTGCAGCGTGATCTGCGTGACCCCGAGGGCGTTCACCGAGCTCATGTTGTCGAGGCCGGCGATGGTGGAGAACTGCCGCTCCAGGGGGGTGGCCACGGCGGAGGCCATGGTCTCCGGATTCGCGCCCGGAAGGTTGGCGATCACGAGCAGGGTCGGGAAGTCCACGTTGGGCAGGTCGCTCATGGGCAGGAGGCGGTAGCCGGCGATGCCGAAGATGAGGATGGCGAGCATGACCAGGGTGGTGGCGATGGGCCGTCGAATGAAGAGCTCGGCGATGTTCATGACTTTGCCTCTCCCCCTTCCGGCCCGGGCGCGGGCTTCAGCTCGACCTTGGCTCCCGGCACCAGCCGCAGCTGGCCGTCCGTGACCACCTGCTCCCCCCCCTGCAGCCCCTTGGTCACCACCGTCTCCTCCTCCCCACTGCCCGCCTCCACCACCACCGTTCGGGCCTCGACCGTCAAGTCGGGCTTGATGAGGAAGACGAACGTCCCCGCCTGTCCGGTCTGCACGGCGGGGGAGGGGATCACGACCGCGCCTGCTCTCGTGCCCAGGGTCAGACGCGCGTTCACGAACTGCCCCGGCCAGAGGCGCTTTTCCGCGTTGGCGAACGTGGCCTTGAGCCTGATCGTTCCCGTGCCCCGGTCCACCGCGTTGTCGAGGAAGGAGAGCTCGCCCCGCAGGGGACGCGACTCCTCCCCCGTGACGAGCGCGTCCACGCCCAGCCGGTGGGAGACGAGGGCGGCCCGCACCTCGGGAAGCCGTTGCTCGGGAATGGTGAAGGACACGAAAATGGGATCGGTGCGGTTGATGATCACCAGCGGCCCGCCATCGATGCCCTTCACGAAATTCCCCTGATGCAGGAGCAGGCTTCCCGTGCGCCCTTCGATCGGGGAACGGATGGTGCAGAACTCGAGGTCCAAGCGGGCCCTCTCCAGGGCGGCCCGGTCCGCCCGGACGGTGGCCTCCAGGGCGTCCGCGGAGGAACGAAGCTGGTCGTAGCTCTCTTTGGACAGGATCTGCTGCGTGAACAGGGACTCCCCGCGCTGGGCTTCGGCCTGGCCGTTCCGCAGGCTGGCCTCATCCTTGGCCAGGGTCCCTTCCGCCTGCTGGAGGACGGCCTCGTACGGTCGGGGGTCGATCGTGAAGAGGAGATCGCCCGCGGCCACGTAGCTGCCCTCCGCGAAGTGCACGATGGTGATCACCCCCCCCACTTGGGGTTTCACCGCCACCGTGGTCAGGGGCTCCACCACCCCGATGGCCCTGAGCTGCACCTGCACGTCCTTGTGCAGGGCCGCCGCCGCCACCACCGGCACCCCCGCCGAGCGGGGAGGCTCCCTCTTCGTGCCGCAGGCCAGGGGCCCCAAGGCGAGGGTGCAAGCAACGAGCGCGAAGCGACCCCGCGCGCTCAGCGGCCTCTCCCCGCGGAGACGGCCCGGAGCCGGGCTCCCCCCCTTTCGAAGCGGTCCATGTTCTGGAGGATCTTGCGCAGGCCGTTGCGAAGCGCGGCCTGCTCCGCGAGGCTGATGCCTCCGACGATCGCGGCCCGCACCTCCAGGGCCAGGGGATGGACGCGCTCGGCCAGGGCGCGGCCGGCGGCGGTGAGGCGCAAACGGCGGCGGCGCCGGTCCCGGGGATCCCCTTCCTCTCGCACCAACCTCTTCCCGATGAGCGTGGTCACGATGCGGGAGGTGGTGGGCTGGTCCGTGCGCAGGCGCTCCGAAAGCTCGCGCAGCGAAAGTCCCTCACGCTCCACGATGGCTACCAGGAGCCAGAACTGCTGCGCGCTCAACCCGTGCGGACGCACGCGGCGCCCCACCGCCTGCTTGATCCGCCGTCGCGTCACCGCCACCAGGAGACCGATCTTTTCTTGTTCTGGCAATACTTGCATTGACAAGGATGTTAGCCAGAAGCCAGGGGGCGGTCAATCCGTCTTCGGGGGGGTGCCCCCCGGGGGGCCTTAGGATTTGCCCAGTCGGTAGACCACACCCGCGGAGAGTCGCGTCCCCGTCACGCTCGTGCCTTGCGCACGGCTCCACTGATAGTCGCCCTGGAGGCGGATGGCCCACTTCCCGCCCACGCCGATGTCCACTCCCCCTCCGAACTGCAGGCCGAATCGGTTGTCGTTCTCGGAAATGGAGACGTCGAAGACCTGAATATTGACGCTCTCGCGGTGGAGGCCGGCCAGGGCATGGACGAAGACCACGACCGGGCCGCCCCGGAGGAAGGCGAGGCCGGGCCCGGCCATGAGGTTGAGCTGGCGGCGGCCCGCACTCCCGTAGTGGCCGCTCGCGTCCGCCACCAGGGACAGCGACCCCGCGACGTCGACGGCCAGCGATGCGTTCCATCCGTTCAGGTTCTGCTGATCGCTGCGCACGAACGAGTAGCCGGCGAAGAGCTCGGCCCGGGGAGCGTCCTGGCCCCGGACGGGAAGCGCCGAGCACAAGAGAGCCGCCACCGCCAGCCAGGGCTTTCGCATGCCGTTCCTTTCTTCTAAGCGGGAGCTAGCCGACGATACCGGGTCCGGGGCCCGGCGTGTACCCGGGGAAGAGCGAGTCCGTGATCCCGAACTGGGCGCGCGCCATCTCCTGGAAGGCGTCGCGGAAGTCGGTGGTCACGGCCAGGTCCCGCTCCTGGTAGAGCTGGCTGCTGCTGAGGCCCGGCCAGCGACCGTAGACTTTCCCCCCCCGCACCCGGCCCCCCATGACCATCATGCAGTGGGCGGAGCCGTGGTCGGTGCCGGCGGAGCCGTTCACGTGGGCGGTGCGGCCGAACTCGGTCGCGACCAGAAGCACCACGTCGTCGAGCAGGCCCCCGAGGTCGGTGGCGAAGGCGGTCAGGGCGGGGCCCAAGCTGCGGTAGTCGCGGGTGTTGCCCTCCAGCTGGTTGGCGTGGGTATCGAAAGAGCCGGTCACGTTGACGAAGATGCAGCGCGTCCCGAGACCGGCTTTGATGATCTGGGCCGCCTGACGGAGGGAGCTTCCCACGACCGCGTTGGGGTAGAGGGCGCCGTTTGCGGGCGGAGCGAGGACGGCCGGGGACTGGGTGAGGATGCTGATGGCGGAAAAGGTGTCGCGTCCCACCTGGCCGATGGCGTCCGCGCGAGAGCCGTACATCGACTGTAGCAGGGTCGATGCCTCGGGCTTCCAGCCCCGGGCTCGCAGGTCGAAGGTGGCCAAGTCCTGGGCCACGAGCACCGGTTGCGGCCCCAGGAAGGAGCGGGTGAGCTGGGTGGAGAAAGAGACGGCCTGGGCAACGTTGTGGCCGGGCACGAGGGCGATCGTGCGGTCCAGCCAGCCGGTGGAGGTGCCCCGGATTCCTGGGGTACCCGTTTCCATGAAGTCCTGGGCATCGAAGTGGGAGCGGCTGAGGTCGTAGTTTCCGACCGCGTGGAGCAAGGCCAGGCGACCGTCGTCGAAGAGGGACTTCAAGGGAGTCAGGTCGGGATGCAGGCCGAAGAAGCCGTCCAGGTTGGCCACCCCTCCCGACTGGTTGGGCCTGGGCAGGGCGATCTGGCCGTGCAGACCGTAGTAATCGGGGTCGCCGTAGGGGACGCAGAGGTTCAGGCCGTCGGCCCCGCCCCGCAGGAAGACCATCACGAGCACCTTGTTGCCGGCGGAGGCGGCCTCGGCCGTGCGCACCAGCAGCGACGAAGGGTGAAAGCCAATCCCCAGAGCGGCCAGCCCGGCGCCCCTCAGGAAGACCCGGCGTGAGATGTCCCAGGGCATGGCTCTACCTCGCCTGCATTTCGGGGCTGGCCAGGCACAGGCCCAGAACCCGCGCGGCCACGCTCACCGTCCCCCCCGGAGCGACCCTCGATGCCGCGTTCAGGGTGTCGGGAGAGAGGCTCCGGCCGAAGAGGTCGGCGGAGATGGAGTTGGCCGCCGACCGAGGATCCTCGGGACTGCCCGCCGTGCTGCGCACCACCGCGCGCGCGTCCACCGCTACCCCGGGCACGGCGCCCGCGGCCAGGTCGAGGGCGAAGTTCATGCGGGCGAGCTGGGAGGAGGGGTTGATCCAGTCCACCCCGCGGTTGGTGTACCCGGTGGGGGGCACGGCGCCGTAGAGGGGCATGCCCATGTTGGTGAGGACGCCTCCCACGCCGCGGCCGTGGCTGACCTGGGCGTCCGCGGCCCGCAGCGCGCTGGCCACGAACTCCAGGGGGGTCTTGGGTTTTCCGGGGCCGAAGGCCTCCCCCCAGAACTCGGCGCTGCTCACGATGGTCTTGACCGTGGCCGCGAGGTCCCCGCTGGTATGCAGGAAGGTGTCGGCGCAGCGGGCCACCAGGGCCACCGGCGGGTCGTCGGCCACCAAGCGTTGCACGAGGCGCGAGGAGACGTGGTGGGCGGTCGCGGGGTGGGTGGAGAGATAGTCGAGCAGCTTTTCCCCGTCGTCGCGGCCGCCGCCCGCGGGCAGGTTGAGGCCGAAGACGCTCTTGGCCGCGGTGTCGTGGGCCTGGCCCCGATAGACAAAGCTCCCGCTGGTTCTAAGACTGTCGATCCCCCAGCCCGTGAAGCAGCGGGCGGAGTTGATCACGTCCTGCTGCGTGTAGCCGGCGTCGACCCCCACCGTGTGCAATTCCAGCAGCTCGCGTCCGTAGTTCTCGTTGAGACCGGTCAGCCTTCCCCCCACCACCCGCGGGGCCGTGCTCAAGTAGTTATCCAGGAAGAAGAGCATGGCGGGGTGCTGGGCCGTGGCCCCCAGGAGATCTCGGAAGCGGCCGAGCACATGGGGCCGGATGGCGTCGCGCTCGTAGGCGGGCGAGCTCTGGCGGGTGAAGTCGTCGGCGATGTAGACGTTGAAGTGGTTGAACCAGAAGTCGACCAGCACCTCCTGGAGCTGGTTCTGGGCGTGGACCATCCGGATCGCCTTGGCGCTCGCGAACTCGTCCAGGATCACGCCCGTGGTGCGCTGGTCGGCGTTGTAGAGGGCCAGGACCTGCGAGATGGGATAGTTGAGGGTGGGAAGGTGGCTGAGCCGCGTATCCAGCTCGGGGTCGGCCGCCGGCGCCAGCTGCTCCTCGACGTAGGCCTGGAGGCCCCGGTCGAGGATCCGTTGCGCCTCCCCCGGGCGTGGTCCGAAAGCCAGCCGGTTCAACAGGAAGATGGCTGCCCGCGGGCCCAGGTCGTCCAGGGATACGCTCATGGCCACCTCTTCCGGTCTTAGACCACCCCTACCGGAGGGAGTTTAACGAACTTAACAAAAAGGATGGGGTGACGGTCCTCACCGCTCCAGCCCACCCCGCCCCTTGGCCTTGTCCAATCCGGAAAGCTCTGGTATCCTTATGGTTTGCGGTCATCCATCGTGACCGCTGATCAAGGGACCTTTCCCGGCCGTCCCGGGGGGGCGCCGGAGGGGAGCACCGATGAAGCCTGGAATCCATCCGGAGTACAAAGTCACGAGTGTCCACTGCGCGTGCGGAGCGACCTGGGTCACCCGGTCCACCAAGAAGGAAGAATTGCGCCTGGAGATCTGCTCGAGCTGCCATCCATTCTTCACCGGCAAGCAGAAGCTGATCGACTCCGCCGGCCGGGTGGAGCGTTTCACCCGCAAGTACAGGAAGAAGGACGCGCCCGCCCCCGCGTAAAAGGGGACTTGGGGCCGAGAGCGGCGGACTCCGCCGCGGAGCGACCCTGGGGAGACGGAGGTTCTTAAACCGTCCTCCCCGGCAGGGCTAACATGGACGCGATCACGTTTCAGAAGCTGAAGGACATAGAGGCTCGTTTCGGGACCGTCGAGGCCCAGATGTCCGACCCCGTCCTGGTCCGCGACCCCGGCGCCTATCAGAAGCTGGCCCGGGAATCGAAGGAGATCGCTCCCGTGGTGGAGCGGTATCGGGCCTACAAGGGGACCCTGGCCGAGCTCACCAAGGTCCAGGAGATGGCGCGGGCGGAGAACGATCCGGAGCTGAGGGAGCTGGCCCTGGAGGAGGTCCGCACCTTGGAGGCCCGGCGGGACCGCTTGGACGCCGAGATCCCGCAGCTGCTCATTCCCAAGGACCCCAACGACGAGAAGAACGTCCTCCTGGAGATCCGGGCCGGCACGGGGGGCGATGAAGCCGCCCTCTTCGCGGCCGAGGTCTTCCGCATGTACTCCCGCTTCGCGGAGCGGCAGCGCTGGAAGATCGACGTGGTCTCCGCGAACCGCACCGGCCAGGGCGGGATCAAGGAAGTCGTGGCCATGATCGAGGGCCAGCGGGTCTACTCCAAGCTACGCTTCGAGAGCGGGGCGCACCGCGTGCAGCGGGTGCCCGTGACGGAGGCCTCCGGCCGCATCCACACCTCGGCCATCACGGTCGCCGTACTCCCCGAGGCGGAGGAGGTGGACGTCCGGATCGACCCCAAGGACCTGCGCGTCGACACCTTTTGCTCCTCTGGCCCCGGGGGCCAGAGCGTGAACACCACCTACTCCGCCGTGCGGGTCACCCACCTCCCCACCGGCACCGTAGTCTCCTGCCAGGACGAGAAGAGCCAGATCAAGAACCGCGAGAAGGCCATGAAGGTTCTGCGGGCGCGGCTCTACGAGGTGGCGCTGGCGGAGCAGCAGAAGGAGATCGCGAGCGAGCGCCGCAGCCAGGTGGGTTCGGGGGACCGCAGCGAGAAGATCCGGACCTACAACTTCCAGCAGTCCCGGGTCACCGACCACCGCATCGGGCTCACCCTCCACCGCCTGCAGGAGATCCTGGACGGCGACCTGGACGAGATCGTGAATTCCCTGATCGCCCACCACCAGGCCGAGAAGCTCAAGGAGCCGGAGCCCAGCCCCACGCGCTGAGGAGCCCGTGAACGTCGCCCAGGCGCTGGAGCGAGCGGCCTCCCACTTGAAGGACGCGGGGATCGAGTCCGCCCGTCCGGATGCGGAGCTGCTGCTGCGCCATGTCCTGGGCTGGGACCGAGCAACCCTCTACGCCGAGGCGGGGGCCCTCGTTCCACCCTCTGAGGAGGGCGCGTTCTTCTCCCTCGTCCAGAAGAGGGCAGAGCGCCGGCCCCTCCAGCACCTGACGGGCCGGCAAGCCTTCTGGGGCCGGGAGTTCCTGGTGGGGCCGGACGTCCTCATCCCGCGCCCGGAGACGGAGATCCTCGTGGAAGCAGCCCTGGGCTGGCTGCGGGGGGTCGGAAATCCCCTCGTCGTCGACGTGGGGACGGGCAGCGGGTGCATCGCCCTATCCCTGGCCGCAGAACGGCCGGACGCGGAGGTCCACGCCACGGACATCTCCGGGCCCGCGCTGGCCGTGGCCCGGGAGAACGCCCGCCGCCTGGGCCTCGCCGAGCGGGTCCGCTTCCACGAGGGCGACCTTCTGCAGCCCGTCCCCCAACTCGAGGGCCGCCTCCACCTGGTGGCGAGCAACCCCCCCTACGTGGATCCCCTCGAGGCCCCCCGCCTCGCTCCCGAGGTGCGGGACCATGAGCCGGCCGTGGCCCTCTTCCCCGGCGCGGACGCTTACGCCCTCTACCGCCGCTTGGCCCCCGCGTCCGCCCGCATGTTGCGGCGGGGGGGCAGCCTGCTCCTCGAGATCGGTCAGGGCATGGAGTCGGAGGTGGTCCGGCTCTTGGCGGAGGCGGGGCTCCGCGTCGCCAGGGTGATCCCCGACCTTGCGGGGATCCCGCGCACGATCGTGGCCGAGCGCGCATAGGCCCCGTTCGCCCCCTCGCCCCTCCTGACTTAGACTGGACGAGCGTGGACAAGATCCGGGTCGTAGGGGGCCGGCCCCTGGAAGGAACGGTCCGCATCTCGGGGGCGAAAAACGCCGCCCTCCCCGATCTCTGCGCCGCCCTCCTCACCGACCACCCGATCCGGTTGCACAACGTTCCCGAGGTACGGGACATCCGCACCATGGGCCTGGTCCTGGGCGCCCTGGGAGCCGAAGTCGAGTTCCGGGTGGGAGGGGTGGTCGAGGTGCGGGCGGCCCGGCTCCAGTCCCTGGAGGCCCCTTACGACCTGGTAAAGACCATGAGGGCCTCGGTGCTCGTGCTCGGCCCCCTGCTCGCCCGCGAGGGGCGGGCCCGGGTCTCCCTGCCCGGCGGCTGCGCCATCGGAGCCCGGCCCATCAACCTCCACCTGCAGGCCCTGGAGAAGATGGGGGCCGCCATCACCGTGGAGCACGGGTACGTGGAGGCGCGCGCGGAGCGTCTGCGGGGGGCCGAGATCTACTTCGACACCGTCACCGTGACGGGGACGGAGAACGTCCTCATGGCGGCCTCGCGGGCCGAGGGCGAGACCATCATTCGCAACGCGGCCTGCGAACCGGAAATAGCGGACCTGGCCGACCTCCTGATCCGTATGGGCGCGCGCATCCAGGGGGCGGGCGGGTCCACGATCCGCGTGGAGGGCGTCGACGCCTTGCGCGGGGCCGAGCATGCCGTCATCCCGGACCGGATCGAGACCGGCACCTTCGTGGCCGCCTGTGCCATCGCGGGGGGTGACATCGAGGTGCGGGCCTGCTATCCCCCCCACCTCAAGGCCGTGCTTGAGAAGCTGCGGGAGACGGGGGTCCGCATCGAGGAGGGACCAGACAATCTGCGGGTGCGGACCCCCCGCCAGCTGCGAGCGGCCAACCTCACCACCCTTCCCCACCCCGGCTTCCCCACCGACATGCAGGCCCAGTGCATGGTCCTCCTCACCCAGGCCAAGGGTGTGAGCACGATCATGGAGTCGATCTTCGAGAACCGGTACATGCACGTGGCGGAGCTGCAGCGCATGGGTGCCAACGTCCGGGTGGAGGGCCGCACCGCGCTCGTGACCGGCCCCACCCCGCTCTCGGGGGCCCAGATCATGGCCACCGACCTGCGGGCTTCGGCCTCCCTGGTCCTGGCCGGACTGGCCGCGAGCGGCGAGACCATCGTGGACCGCGTCTACCACCTTGACCGGGGCTATCACCGCATCGACGAGAAGCTCCGGGGGCTGGGGGCGGACATTGAGAGAATCAGCTAGACCGACGAGGCTGCAGGAGCGGCTCCTCGACTGGTACCGCCGCCACCGCCGCGACCTGCCCTGGAGACGGACCCGCGATCCCTACCTGATCTGGCTCTCCGAGGTCATGCTCCAGCAGACCACGGTCAAGACCGCGACGCCCTATTTCGAGACCTTCCGTCTGCGGTTCCCGAGCCTGGAGGCGCTGGCCGCGGCCGGAGAGGAGGAGGTGCTGGCGGCGTGGTCGGGCCTCGGCTACTACCACCGGGCGCGGAACCTCCAGCGGGGCGCTCGCCACCTTTTGAGCCACGGGCAGGGCCACTTCCCCCGGACGCTGGAAGCGGCCTTGGCCGTGCCCGGGGTGGGGCTCTACACGGCGAGCGCGGTGCTCTCGATTGCCTACGGCGTGCCCCTGCCGGTGGTGGACGGCAACGTCCGCCGGGTTCTGGCCCGCTACTTCGCGCGGCGGGGCCCAGAGGGGCGGAGCGACGCCACCTACTACAACCTGGCGGAGGAGCTGCTCAGGCGCGATTCTCCCGGCGAGTGGAACCAGGCCCTGATGGAGCTGGGCGCCACCGTCTGCACGCCCAAGAAGCCGGCGTGCCCGGTTTGTCCCTTGCGTGTCTCCTGCCGCGCCTGGGCCCAGGGGGTCGCGGAGGAGCTCCCCGAGGGGCGCGCCCGGCGCTCCCCGGTGGCGGTGACGGTGGCGGCGGCGCTCATCGAGCGGGACGGGCGGGTCCTGCTCGTGCGCCGGCCCGAAGGGAGGCTGATGGGAGGGATGTGGGAGGTGCCCCAGACCTCGCTGGAGTCGGGGGGCCGGGCCGACCTCGCCCGTGAGCTCAAGGAGCGGCATGGCCTGGACGTGGTCCCGGGGGCCCTGGCGGTACGGGCCCGCCACGCCATCACCTTCCGCCGCATCCGGGTGGAGGGGTACCGGGCGCGTCTGCGCTGCCCGCCCCCCCGGGACGGAGAGCGTTTCCGCTGGGCCACCGCTCGGGAGGCGGCGGCCCTCCCCGTCTCCTCTCTGACCAAGAAGCTGCTGCGGGGTCTGGGCTCGCCGCAGCTCCCCCTGGAGCTTTGAATCATGCGCCTTCTCAAGCAGATCGCCCTTTTGGCCGCGGTAGGCGGCGCTCTCTGGGTGGCGTTCGCCTTCCCCCGGCTCTGGGACGTGGAGACCGACCGCACGCCGGAGTACCCGGATCTCAAGGCCCAGATTTACATGGCCAGCGAGGAGAAAGTGGCCAAGGGGGTCAAGGACGCGATTGCGCGCCTACCCCGCTGGACCCTGGTCGGGAGCGGCCAGGGCCCAGGGGGCCATTCCCTCCAGGCCGTGCACGAGAGCCGGTTTTTCCATTTCAAGGATGACGTGACGATTCGCGTGAAGCGGGAGGGCGGGAGCACCCGGGTCAGCGTGCGATCGCGATCTCAGATGGGGGTCTGGGACTTCGGTCAGAACGCCCGTAACATACAGGAGCTGCTGGCCGAGCTGAACCGGGAGGTGCTCTAACCCCGCCCCCGGGTGTAGACTGATCCCACATGGCCTGCCTCTTCTGTGGGATAGTGGAAGGGAAGATCCCTTCCCAGAGCGTCTATCAGGACGAGGCCCTCTACGGTTTCCACGACATCAACCCCCAAGCCCCGACCCACGTGCTCCTGATCCCGAAGAGGCACATCACCAGCCTCCTCGAGCTTGGTCCAGGGGACGACACGCTCGTGGGCTCCCTCATCCGGACTGCTCGGGACCTGGCGCGCGAGATGGGTCTCGCGGATCGGGGCTTCCGGCTGGTTTTCAACGCCGGCGCCGACGCCGGGTACAGCGTCTATCACGTTCACCTGCACCTCCTGGGCGGTCGCACGTTCCGCTGGCCGCCGGGGTGAGGGGCATTCGCTTCACTTTATCGAGGTTTCCTTGAGCCAGACCAGAGCGGGGGCGCCGGAGCCGACCGAGATCGCCGGTCGCTACCAGATCGTGCAGAAGCTGGGAGCGGGGGCCTTCGGCACCGTCTACAAAGCCAAGGACAAGATCCTGGGACGGATGCTGGCCATCAAGACCATCAAGACGGAGAGCCTGGTCGCGGCCGGGGCCAGCCTCGAGGAGATGAGCGAGCGCTTCGAGCGCGAGGCCCAGGTTTCTGCCCAGCTGAAGCACCCGAACATCGTGACCATCCACGACCTCGGCGACGCCGAGGGGATGAAATACCTGGCCATGGAGTTCATCGACGGGGTCGGCCTCGACAAGGTCATCGCGGAGGCGGGGCGGCTGCCCGTGGAGAGGGCCGCCAACATCGGGGCCCAGGTCGCGGACGCGCTCGCCTTCGCCCATAGCCACAAGGTGGTCCATCGCGACATCAAGCCCGCCAACATCATGATCGAGCCCGGGGACCGGGTTAAGGTCACGGACTTCGGGATCGCCAAGCTGACCGAGGGCGAGCAACACCTCACGATGACGGGGAGCCTGCTGGGTACGCCCTCCTACATGAGCCCGGAGCAGGCACGCGGCAACCCGCTCGACGGCCGATCCGACCTCTTCTCCCTTGGCTGCGTCCTTTACGAGATGCTGGTCGGACGCAAGGCCTTCCGCGGAGAGTCCATCACCGCCCTCATCTTCAAGATCATCACCGAGGAGCCGCCCCCCATAAGGGAGGTGGACCCCGAGATCCCCGAGGAGTTCGAGCGGATCATCAGCAAGGCCCTGGCCAAGACGTCCGAGAAGCGCTACCAGACCGGCCGCGAGATGGCCGACGACCTCTTGGCCCTCACCCGCCCCGGGACGAGCCCCACCGTCCGCCAGGTGGAGACCCCCACCGTGCCCGCGGGAGCGGCGGGTGCGCCTCCCACCGTACGCGCCAACCCGACTGTCCACTCCGCGGCCACCGTGGTGCCTCCCGCCCCCCCCACTCGGCTCATGGAGGCGCCGACGGCGCGTCCGGCGACGGCCGCCCGACCCTCTCCCCCCCGGCCCTCCCCGCCGCCCCCGCCGGCGGCCCACCCCCCGGCGCGCAAGTCGGGAGGCGGGGCGGCGCTCTTGGTCGGCCTCGGCCTGGCCGGCCTCCTCTTCGTGGGGGTGGCCGCGGGAGCGGGCTGGTACTTCTTCTTGCGCCGACCCGCGGACACTCAAACCGTCGGCGGTCTCGGGAGCACGCCTGAAATCACGGCCCCGCCCCCCACCCAGGCCCCGCCCACGCTCGGGCCCGAGCTGCCCCCGACTACCGCAGCGCCCGTGACCGCCCCGTCGCGGACTACCCCCCCCCGGGACACCCCCGCCACGCTAGCGCAGACCATGCCCCCGCGGCCGCCGGCCACGGAACCCCCCGTCCCCCCCACGCCCCCGAAGTCCATCCTCGACGAGGAGCCCCCGGTCTCAGACGGCCGGGGAACCGGAGAGGACTTGGCCAACAAATACCGGAATCCCCAAGGGGGAACCAGCTATGGCTCGGGCCGAAACCTCCGGCCGCGCGCGCTGAGCCCCCATCCCCTGGCCCAAACCGAGCGGCCCGCCGTCGCCACCATGCGTCACATCATCAACGCGGAGGAGGCCTTCAACAAACTGCACGGCCACTACGCCACGCTCGCGGAAATGTCCAACAAGACCCTGTTCCTGGACGTTCCCCACCAGGGGGGTGCCTTCCAGCGCGCGGGCTACCGGTTCAACCTGAGCGTGACCGGGGACGGCTTCAAGGTGATGGCCATGCCGATGTCGGCCGGCGGTCGTCCCTTCACCGGCGACGACTCCGGCTACATCCGCACGGGCGTGGAATAGCGCTTAGAACTTGAGGGGCCGGGCGTCCACCAGGTAGGGCGCAACCGCTTCGAAGAGATCCTGTGCGCGCTTCACGTCGGCGGGGGTGAAGTCGGGACCCGACTCCCCGGGCGTCTCACCCTTGCGGCTGATCTGGGCGACCCCCACCGCGTTGCCCCGGAAAAGGATCGGCACCGTGATCATCTTCTGGATGGGCACCACGCGGTCGCGCAGCTTCACGCTCTCGAAGAAGGCCACGTGCTTGACCATGGGCACGTTGTTCATGGCCTCCCCTGATTTCTTTCCGAGCACGTTCACCGCGATCGAGTCCCGCTTGGTGATGGGGATGGTCCCGAGGTCGGTGAACTTGCGGGGGGCCACGAAGCGAAGGTGGCGGTTGTCGGAGGTGAGGACGAGGATGGCCACCTCGTCCGCCTTGGAGCCAAAGGTGGCGCTCACCGCCTTCACCACCCGCTCCGACATGTCGAGGAAGAGCTCGCGTGGGTTGTCGACTTTTGCTTTCTGACCGGCCATGGCCCCCAGGATGTCGAGGAGGTCCTTCATAGGGAGCGGATTATAGCATGCGGCCTTTGGGCGCCCGGACCGCGGCGACGTTTGTGCTAGAGTCACCGTTCTCACACTTCCCCCGCGAGGTATCAATGATAACGACGCCACGCTCCATCATTTTCTCGACCGTCTTCTGCGCTGCCACCTCCGCTCTCGCCGCGCAGCCTGCAAAACCCCAGCCCGCACCCACTCCCCCCGCGGGTCTTCTCGTGGCCCCGGCGACGATCAAGGCCCTGAAGGCCCGCAGCATCGGCCCCGCGGTGATGGGAGGGCGGGTCTCCGACATCGGCTTCGATCCCTCGAATCCCTTCACGTTCTACGTGGGTCTGGGAACGGGGGGCCTAATGAAGACCGCCGACAACGGCGGGACCTTCCAAGCGGTCTTCGAGAAAGAGGCGGTGGCCTCCATCGGCGCCGTGGCGGTGGCCCCCTCGGACCCCAAGGTGGTCTGGGTGGGGACGGGCGAGGCCAACGACCGCAACAGCTCGAGTTGGGGCAACGGTGTCTACCGTTCCACGGATGGAGGCTCCACCTGGACCCAGGTGGGACTCAAGGAGAGCAAGACGATCGCCCGCCTGGTGGTCCATCCCCAGGATCCGGCCACCGCCTACGTGGCGGCCATGGGCGACGTGTGGAACCCCGGGCCCGAGCGGGGCCTCTTCAAGACGACCGACGGGGGCCGAACCTGGAAGGCTGTCTTGGCCGCGCCCGCTCCGTTCGCGAACCGGCTCGGTTGCCGGGACGTGGTCCTCGACCCCTCCGATCCGAACACGCTCTACGCCTCGCTCTATGCCCGCCGCCGCACTCCCTGGTCGTTCACGGCCGGGCCCGCGGCGACGGAAGGAAAGGATCTGGGGGGGATTTTCAAGAGCACGGATGGCGGCGCGACCTGGAAGAAGCTGGGCAAGGGCCTGCCCACGCAAACCGGCAACATCGGCCTCGCCATCTTCGCCCGAAACCCAAAGATCGTTTATGCCGTCGTGCAGAGCGACGAGGCCGGACAGGCCGGCATTCGGTCCGTGCGGAGCCCGGCGGGGGGAGTGTTCCGATCCGAGGACGGGGGCGAGAGCTGGACCCGGGTCAACGACCTCGACCCGCGTCCGTTCTACTTCACGCAAGTTCGGGTGGACCCCGGTAACGACCAGCGGGTGTACGTGCTGGGCTTCTCCCTCCACGTCTCGGACGACGGCGGGCGGTCCTTCCGAGAGGACCATTTCGGGAAGGCGCATCCTGACTGCCACGCCCTCGCCATCGATCCCCGCAACTCCCAGCGCATCCTCCTGGGCACCGACGGGGGCGCCTACCAGAGCTTCAGCGCAGGCGAGAAGGGGTGGGCGCACCTGAACACCATGGCCGCGGGCGAGTTCTACCGGATCAGCGTCGACTCCGGGACTCCCTACCGCATCTGCGGCGGGCTCCAGGACAACCTGAACTGGGTGGGCCCGAGCATGACCCGCAGCAAGGAAGGGATCCTCAACCAGGACTGGACCAACCTGGGGGGAGGGGACGGTTTCTACTGCGTCTTCGACCCCGAGGACCGGGACATCATTTATGCCGAGTCGCAGCAGGGCGCCCTCCAGCGCATGAACCTGCGCACAGGCGAAGTGAAGCAGCTGCGCCCGGAGCCGGGGGAGGGACAAGCCGCCTTCCGCTTCCACTGGAACTCCCCCCTCATCGGCAGCCTCCACGAGAAGGGGACGAACTACCTGGGCGGCAACCGGGTCTTCAAGCTCACCGAGAAGGCGGAGCACTGGCAAGCCATCAGCCCGGACCTCTCCCACCACGATCCCGAGAAGACCGTGACCGCGGGCAGCGGGGCGGAGAACTACGCGGTCGTCTACACCCTGGCCGAGTCGCCCCTCAAGGCGGGGCTGCTCTGGGCAGGAACCGACGACGGCAAACTCTGGATCACGGAGGACGGGGGGGCGAACTGGACGGACCTCACGGCCACCCTGCCCGCCCAGGCCCGGGGACAGTGGATGGGCCGCATCGAGGCGGGCACCCACGATCCCAAGGTCGCTTACCTCGCGGTTTCCGCCTATCCAAGCGGCAGCTACGCGCCCCTAGGCTACCGCACCGCCGACGGAGGCAAGACCTGGGCCTCCATTGGCTCGAACCTTCCCGCCGACGGGCCGCTCAAGGTGATCCGCGAGGACCCGAAGACCCCTGGCCTGCTCTACGCGGGGACGGAGTTCGGGCTCTACGTTAGCCTTGACCGCGGCGGCCACTGGACGCCCCTGGGCGGGTTACCCACCGTGGCCGTGGACGACATCCTGGTGCATCCGCGCGATCTGGATCTGGTCGTGGCCACACACGGCCGCAGCCTCTATATTCTCGACGACGTCCGCCCCCTCCAAGAGCTGAGCCAGGAGGTTCTGGCCAAGGAGGCCCACCTCTTCCCTCCCCGCCCCGCCTTGGGCTTCTACCCCCTCCCCGGCTTCGTGGACTGGGGCGGCACAGCCGTCTTCCGTGGCGCCAATCCCCCGGAGGGAGCCCTCATCACCTTCTATTTGAAGGAATACACGGGTGATCCGGTGAAGTTCGCGATCAAGGCCCCGGGTGGACGGCCCGTCGCCAACCTGACCGCCCCCGGTTCCCCCGGTCTCAACCGCATCTCCTGGGACCTGAAGCCCACCAAGGACCTGCTCTTCGAATATGCGGGCGAGGGCCCGCGGTTCGTGGTCCCCGGGGAATACACGGTGACGCTGACCTACGGGAAGACCAAGCAAGAGCAGAGCCTAAAAGTGGAGCTCGCGCCCGGAATAGAGACCCGCTGGTAGCGCTCCCAACAACTCCCGGATGGACATGGTGTGCTTAGTCTCGGCGTACAAGAAGCCAATCGTCAGCGGAACCCTCGTGTCTGACTCCCTTCGGACGAGTGACTTCGCGTGAAGGAGGACAGGCCCCATGAGGATTATTGCTGTCATCACCCTCGTTCTTCTGGGCGCCGGGTGCGGCGGTGGCGGCGGCTCTGGCCCGACCGCCGTGCCCCAAGCCACGGCGACACCGGTTCCGGCGCCCGTGGTTCGCGATGGCTCGAACGAAGCGACGCTGACCGCGGATGTCGCACCGCCACATCCCACCATGGGACAGGCGGTCACCGTTCGGGCGGCCGGTTACTTCTTGCGGGAAACGCTCTTCGATGCCACGCCCCTCTACCTCTGGCCTACGACCGATGAGGCATTCGAACGCCAGCTGGTGTACACCTGGTCAGATACCACCGACCTCCACAGCATGTTTCGCTGGAAGTCGGGGTTCGTTCTCTCCGCGCCCCCCGACGTGCTGGCGGACAGCCAGGAACGCGCCACCCTCTCCGAGGTGGCGGCCGAAGCCATCCGCGTCACTGGCCTACCGGTGACGGTTGGGACCTCGGGTCCGGTGAGCTACACCGTGAATCCGGACGACCCGTTCTTCCAGCAGGTCGACGCGCTTGCCTTCACCAGCTTCAGCCTTCGCGGCTCGGAGATCGTCGCCGCCCGCGTGGTCTTCAGAGCCAGAGAGCATCTGAATGGTGGCTGCGCCCGCATTTACGACTGCTACAACAACACGGCGTTCCATGAACTGGGACACGTCCTCGGCCTGGGCCACGTCAACGACCCGAGTTGCGTGATGGCACCGGCCACCCGCAAGGGGCAGCGGTGGTGGAGCGAGCGCCGTTTCTCTGATCGGGAGACCGTCGTGCTCCACATGATGTACGCGCACCGCCAGCCGGGGAATGCCTTCCCGGATCGAGATCCGAGCCTGGGCCCAGCCGATACTCGCACGCGCACGATCATCGTCGTTGATTGAGGTCGTGCGCTTTCGCGGGCCCGACGGGGCGAGCGCTCCAGCGGCGGCCTCGAGGCGGGGCCCCAACCGACGCTGGTTCGGCTTCCCCGCGGAAGCCACCCGCGGCTGAGGAGCGTCATCTTTCGCCCTGCCGGCCGTACCGTCAGCGTCGAGGACGTCTCACGCCGTCGCTTCGTCGGGTGGCTTGCCCGCGGGGTCGGGCCGGAAGGAGATCCCAAGAAGCCAAGGTGCCGCCAGACCCGGGTGTGCGCTCCGCAGCCTCTGCAGCTTCCGTCCGACGTCCTTGTCGATCCGTCTTCCCTGACCCTCCACGACCATTCCGAGACCCCCGGGCGCGGCCGCATCCATTAGGGACGGCGCTCCGTAGAGGGGCCGCCCCGCGACCAGCACCAGGGCGAGAGCGCTTCGGTCTCCCTCCAGCAGCCCGTCCCAGGCGTCAACCGCCACGAAGTCGGCGGGGGCGCCCGCCTGGAAGCCCCCGACCGGCAGCCGCGCGACCTCGGCCGTCTCTTGCGTGGCCAGGGCGAGGAGCTCGACCTCCTGCAGGCTCTCCCGGCGGGCAGCGGCCAGGTTAGAGAGAGCGTCCCGGGCGCCGGTCAGCGGGCTGTCGCTGCCCAAGCCCACGCGGACACCAGCGGAACGGAAGACGGAGAGCGACGCCGTGGCTCCGTAGAGCCGGCGGTTGGCCTCCGGGCACCACACCAAGCAGGCCTGGGCCGTGGCCATCCGCGCCGCATCCTCGGCGCCGAGGCCGATGCCGTGAATGATGACCGTGTTCGCCCGGAGCACGTTGGCTTCGACGAGGGCGGCGAGCTCCCCGCGGCTTTGCTCGTCCGTGCCTTCGGCCACGTGCACGAACCAGGGGATGCGCCGATCGGTGGTGCGATACGTCTTGCGGAGGCGGAGAGTGAGCCGCGGGGAGTGCGCGAACCCATAGCGGGCGAGCACCCGAACGGGGAAGCCAGGCCGGGCCAGGGAGCGGTGGAAGGGGCCGTGGTGCGCGACCGCCGTGGCCCCGCTCAACAGGTTCCGGACCCCGCCCAGGAAGAGCCGCTCCGCGAGCGGCACGCCCAGAGCCAGAGCGGCGGCGGGTTCACCGACCAGCTCCGCCGCCCACTCGTGGGCGCTGGCATAGGGCGGTCGGCCGAGGGGCGGGAAGGTGGAGAGGTCAAGGTGGTCGTGGCCGTTCACGAGGCCGGGAAGGAGGACGCGCTCCTCCAGGTCCACGTCGCGGTCGCCGCGTCCGAGAGCACCGGGGGCTCCCACTGCCGTCACCCTCCCTTCGGCCAGAGCCAGGTCACGCCGGGAGAGGAGGCCGTGCTCCCAGGTCCGCGCGTTGCGGAGGGTGAGGACAGCCTTCGTGGGCACGGTCCTGCGTCAGTCCTCGGCCGCGGGCCGGCGCGGCCGATCGCGGCCCGTGCGTGCCTCGGCCACCCAGAGCACGGCGCGACGCTCGAGATCGAGGCCGAAGAAACCGAGCCGGACCCGGGCCCGGGCGAGGGCGTGGACCAGCCTCTTCCCCCAACGCCGGCCGGGCGGGCGGTAGGCCTGGTCCAGATAGAAGTTGTACCGAGAGACCCGTTTGCTCAACAGCTTGGGCGGCCCGGGCGCGGAATCAAGATCGATCTGCGACCACTCCTCGAGGGTCGAAGCGGCCGGAGAAGCCTCCGGCCCGGGCTCCGGAGGCCCGGGATAGGGAGCGTAGAGGTAGAGGGGCGTCTCGAAAGAACCGTCGATCTCGCGAATGGCTTTCGCCGTCCGGTACACCTCCCGCAGGCGCTCCCGGGGCTCCCCGGGGTTGCCGGCCAGGAACGAGACCCGCATCCCGAGGCCGGCCCCGCGGAGCCTCTCCGCGAGCTCGAGGACCTCCCCCCGCCCCTTCTCGGCGGTTCCTGGCCGTCCCGCTTCCACCCCTACGCCGACGCGCCGGCAGCCGCTTGCTTTTAGCAGCCCCAGTTGGTCGTCGCTCAGGCGGCGCAGGGAGTCGATGCGACCCGCCCCCGACCAGGAGACCCGTCCCTTCCCCTCCAGGAGACTCTGGGCGATGGCCTCCAGCCGCCGCGCGTCGTGGAAGAAGTCTTCGTCGCGGAAGCACACCTCGGACAGCTTGTGGCCGCGGGCCAGGTCCCGGACCTCCTCCACCACGCGCTCCGCGCAGAGGCCGCTCCACGCGGGTTCTCTTCCCGCACCCGGAAACGCGTCCGTCTGGCTGGTGCAGTAGTCGAGCCGCCTCGAGCCCCGCGCCTGGAAATAGCGCTCCAGGTCCAGGAGCCCAAAATTGGCGCGCGGGAGCCCGTTCACGTCGGCGAAGAAGCCGGGAGGGTTTCGAACCACGTCCCCGTCGCCGCTCCGCCAGACCAGCCCCGATACCTCGTGCAGCGACCCCCTTTCCTCCAGAACGTGCACCGCGGCCGCGAACGCGCCCTCCCCTTGGCCGACCACGCAGGCGTCAACCGCTGCCGAGGACAGACACTGCCCGGGGAGCAACGATGGGTGCCAGCCGCCCCAGATCACGGGGAGACCCGGGCTCGCGGCCCGGGCGGCGTGGCAGATGCGAAGGGCATCCTGAATGGGCGCGCCCGTCCTGACCGTGACCCCCAGGCACACGGCCTCGCGGCACAGGGCCACCACCTGCGCCTCCGGGGCCAACTCCACCCGCCCATCCACGATCGTGACCCGTCGGTCGCGGAAGAGGGATCCCAGGTGGACGAGGCCCAGGGGAAGAGTGGGATGGTCGCCCCCCGGGTGATAGAGGACGATCGGCTTCAACTTCGCGTCCCCTCCAGCACCACGATCTCTCCCCGCCCGCGGAGACCGGGCCAGCGCCGCAAGATCCGCTCCAAGGCGGCTAGGAGACCGAAGGCTTGAGGGTGTTTGGAGATCCAGGCCGCGTCCCGGGGGAGGAGAAGCCCCCAGCCGAACGAGCCTCGCCAACGGAAGGCGGGGCCGAGCCGCTCCCGCACCTGGCGCAGCGACAGGCGGGCGGGGGGAGACGACCGCGGGTTCGCAAGGCCGAGTAAGACGCGGGCGCCCGGGCGGAGGGCCGCGGCCAAGTCACATCCCGCCCGGCCGATATCCGCACCCTCGAGCGCACCCACGGCGCAGTAGGCACCGTCGAAGACGGGGGCCAGACCCCCCAGGTACTCCGGCGCCCACACCTCCACCCCGACCCCCGTCCCGCGCAGCAAAAGCGCGTCCTCGCCCGCGTGCGTCCCCACCTCGAGCACCCGGGCGGGAGGAGCGAAGACTGCCCGCAATCGTTCCTGGAAGGCGTAGCGAAACAGCGGGAGGCTAGCCATCCCGTCTCGCGAGCAGGATCGGGAAACGGGGCGCTCTACGGCCCCCGCGCAGGAGGCTGAGGGCGTCGCCTGCCCACTCCCGGGGCGGGGTCGGCCAGCCGTGGACCTCGAGGGTCCAGCCCGCCCCCGCGAAGAGGCTCACGAGCTCTCCCCGGACCAGGTATCCGGGCTGGCTCTCCCGCGGAACGGCTATGCCGTACCGCCGGCCCTGCAGCTTCATGCGCCGCGCCACCTGGGCCTCCCCATCGCTCCGTCGGCGGTAGACGGGGGAGTCCAGGACCAGGAGCACACCGTTGCGCTGGGTGACGCGTCGCAGCTCCACCAGCGTGCGGGTGAGCTGACCCTGGTAGTGCAGGGAGCCCACCGCCAGTACGAGGTCGAATCGGCCCGGCTCCAGGGGCAGCGCATCCATCTCCGCTTCCGCCCGGGGCAGCCGGCCCATCTCGATCAGGAGGTTCGCACCCAACAAGCCGTCCTCCGCGTCCAGGTTCACGTCCACCGCTGCCACCCGATGACCCAGCTCGACCAGTCGCACGCTTGCCCAACAGCACCCCGCCCCCACCTCGAGCACGCGCCAGGGCCCTCGGCCCAAGGCGGCGGCCAGGAGGGGAAGGGCCTCCCGGAACCTTCGGCCGCACGACCGCCAGATCGTCGCTTGGGGATGGGAGGCCGCCACATCGGGCAGGCCCGGCTCCGCCCGCCAACCCTCATCGCGCCGAACACGCTGGTACAGCTCCAAGAAGGGGAGGATGTCTCGCCGCCGCTCCTCGGGGAGCAGTCGATGCACCCCCCGATGGGTCGCAAACCAGCGGCCCTCGGCCGCGCAAAAGAGGCCGTGGGTCCGGATTTCGAGGGGAGCGGCGCAATAAGAGCAGCACCAGCCCACCCAGGACTCGGCCTCCCGAGGTTCCGACGCCCGAACTTGATCTCGTATCCGCAAGGGGGCGGGGGTGAGTGTATCGGCGGCCCCGAAAAGCGTCAATGCATGGCTCTTCGGCACCAGACCTCCCATGGTATTCTTTACGGTCCGACCATGCAGAGCCGCCTTCTCAGCTTGCTGGGCACGTGGGCCTTGGGCTCGACCCTCCTTTGGTGGCCACGACTGTCCGGGGCTTGGCGCCGGAAACTAGCCGTTCTCTCGAGCGCGGCCGGCCTTCTCTGCCTCATTTTGGCCATGAACACCGAAGGCTTCCGGGAGTCCCCGACGATGGCGGTCTTCCTGGTCGGAGCGCCCTACGTCACGGAGCGGGCCTCGGCCTCCGCGAGCCTGCCTTACTACGTGCTCACCGCTGTCTGCCTGTTGCTGGGGGTGGCCGGCCTGGGGGTGGGGGACGAGCTGGCCCGGGGGCTCAGCCGCCACTGGCTGGCCACCGCCGTGGGGCTGAGCGTGGGGATTGTCGTCCTGCGCTTCCTGCTCGAGAAAACCGCCGCCCCCTGGCCCTTAACCCAAGCGGTAGGGGTCACGGGGCTGGCCCCCGTGGTGGGCGCTTATTTCGCGGTCTGCCTCCGCTCGGAAGCGAAGGGCTTTCGCTCCCTCCTGGGGGGCCTCCTCGTCTACGCCGTCTCGGTGCGCGGGGCCCTCGCCGCGCTCATGGTGGTAGCCACGACGCGTCGACTGGGATCCCACTACGACATCTCCCCCCTGACCATCGTTCGGAACCCTTTCACGCAGCGCCTCTACAGCTTCGAGCCGGGCAGCCTCGCCCAGATCATGAATGTCGTCCTGATCCCCCAGCTCCTGGTCTGGCCCCTCTACACCCTCCTGACAGGCCTCCTGGGGGCATGGCTCATATCCACCGTCTGGGGGAGCCCCCGACTGCCCAGCGTACCCGCCGCCGTTCGGGTGGCGCCAGCCGAGCAGGACTGACCGCCGCTTGTTCTTGAGTATTCTAGTGGACCCGGCAGGTGGTCGTCCCCACCCCGGACCCGCAACGTTTGCCGACCACGTTCCCCGTGGCGGGGTCCTGGAAATTAACGCAGAGAAGGCCCCCCTTGCAGTCGGCGTCTACCGTGCAAGTGTCGCATTGGCCACCGCTCGAGCATCCGCAGAGGGGCAAGGCCAGGAGCACGGCCAGGCACAACCGCCAACGGGATCGCATCACTAATGGCTCCTTGCCGAGAAAAGAGGGCGCGCGCAACCCGATTCTACCCGATGCCGGGCCCCGGCGGCGCCCAAAAACACGGCTAGACCCTTCATTTGACGGGTTTTCGAGGCCCGTGATACCGTACTTATTGAATGTATGGTGGCGGTGAGGACCGCCAAGAACTCCGCGATGACCACCGCCCAGGATCTCAAGTCCACCCTCAACCTGCCCAAGACCGACTTCCCAATGAAGGCCAACCTGCCTCATGCGGAGCCTGAGCGGCTGGCCATCTGGCAAGGGGAGGACCTTTACCGCCGCGTCCGGGCCGCACGTCGGGGCCTGCCCATCTTCGTCCTCCACGACGGCCCGCCCTACGCCAACGGCCACATCCATCTGGGCACGGTGGTCAACAAAGTCCTCAAGGACCTGGTGGTGCGTAGCCAGAGCATGGCCGGGCGCGACGCCCCTTATCTGCCGGGGTGGGACTGCCACGGCCTTCCCATCGAGCTACAGGTCGACAAGGACCTCGGACCGCGCAAGAAGGAGATGAGCCCGGTCGCGTTCCGCCGGCAATGCCGGGCCTACGCCGAGAAGTTCGTGGCCATCCAGCGCCAGGAGTTCGAGCGCCTGGGCATCCTCGGCGAGTGGAACCAGCCCTACCTCACCATGGCCCCCAGCTACCAGGCCACCATCGTGCGGCAGCTCGCCGACTTCGCGGCCAAGGGAGAGGTCTACAAAGCCAAGAAATCCGTTCACTGGTGCATCTCCTGCCGGACGGCCCTGGCGGAAGCGGAAGTGGAGTACGACGAGCACCACGTCAGCCCCTCCATCGACGTGCGCTTTGCCCTTGCGGATAGCGAGCGGGAGAGGCTCTCCGCCCGGCACCCGGGTCTCAAGGACAAGAACGTTTTCGCGGTGATCTGGACGACCACGCCCTGGACGCTGCCCGCCAACCTGGCCCTCGCCTTCCACCCCGAGGCCGATTACGCGTTTTATCCCGTGGTGGGCACGAGCGACGTGCTTCTCCTCGCCAAGGCCGTGAGCCAGGCCGCGCAGGCGCGGTATTGGGGCGGGGAGAAGCGCCTGGGCACGCCCCTCGCAGAGACCAAGGGCGCCGCCCTCGAGCACGTGCGCTTTCGTCATCCCTGGCTCGACCGCGACGCGCCGGGCGTCCTCGCCGACTACGTGGCCCTGGACACGGGGACAGGCGTCGTCCACACCGCCCCCGGACACGGCTGGGACGACTACCTGACCGGCGTCCGCTACGGTCTGGACATCTACTGCCCGGTCGACGAGGCGGGCCGCTTCCTGCACGAAGTCGAGCATTTTGCCGGGCAGAAGGTCTTCGAGGCCAACCCGAAGATCATCGACTTCCTCCGCGGGCGGGGGGCCCTGGTCTGGGCTGGCCAAGAGACCCACTCCTACCCCATCTGCTGGCGCTGCAAGCATCCCATCATCTTCCGGGCCACTGAGCAGTGGTTCATCGCCCTCGATGGGGAGGGGAAGCTCCGCGAGAAGGCCCTGGCCGCGATCGAGGACGTCAAATGGTTTCCCTCCTGGGGCAAGGAACGCATCCGCAACATGATCGCCACCCGCCCCGATTGGTGCATCTCAAGGCAGCGGCTGTGGGGCGTCCCCATCCCCGCCTTCTACTGCAAGAGCTGCGGGGAGGCCGTGCTGCGCAAGGACCTCCTGGAACGCGTGGCCGACCTCTTTGAGAAGGAAAGCGCCGACGCCTGGTACGAGCGGGAGGCCAAGGATCTGCTCCCGCCCGGCTTCCACTGCCCGCGGTGCCAGGGCGAGGCCTTCGACAAAGAGCGGGACATCCTCGACGTGTGGTTCGACTCCGGCTCCTCCCAGGCCGCGGTCCTGGGCCATCGGGCGGACCTGCCCTGGCCGGCCGACGTCTACCTGGAGGGGAGCGACCAGCACCGGGGATGGTTCCATTCCTCGCTGCTCATCGGGGTGGGTACGCGGGGGGCCCCCCCCTACCGGCAGGTCATCACCCATGGCTTCACCGTGGACGCGGAGGGCAAGAAGATCTCCAAGAGCCTCGGCAACGACGTGGACAGCCAGAAGCTCATCGCCTCCCATGGCGCGGAGATCCTGCGGCTGTGGACGATCATGGTCGACTACCGGGAGGACATGCGCTTCTCCGACGACATGCTGAAGCGCGTGTCCGAGGCCTACCGCAAGATCCGCAACACCTGCCGCTACTTGATCTCGAATCTCTATGACTTCGACCCCGCTACAGACGCGGTCCTGGACGCGGAGTTGGACGATCTCGATGGCTACGCTCTGGCTTACCATTGGCAGTTCGTTGATCGAGTGCGCGCCGCCTACGACTCATACAGCTTCCACATCGTCTACCACGAGCTCGTCGGCTACTGTGCAGAGATCTCGTCGATCTACTTCGACATCCTCAAGGATCGCCTTTACTGTGACGCTCCGAATGATCGACGCCGGCGCTCAGCGCAGACCGTACTGCATCGGATCCTGGATGAGTTGACTCGCCTGTTAGCACCAGTGCTGCCGTTCACGGCGGATGAGGTGTGGTCGCATGTCTCTGGCCATGGCGCTGATTCAGTGCATACAACCCTCTTTCCGGCAAAGACTCCTCTAGTTCCAGGAACGCCCACGAAAACAGGCGAAGTCGTCCGAATGCAGGCGAGCGATTTGATACTTCGATGGTCACAGGACCTTTTCCCGTTGCGAGAGGAGGTCTTGAAGAAGCTAGAGGAAGCTCGCGCGGCGCGGACCATCGGCTCGAGCTTGGAAGCTCGCGTACACATCACCGCGCCCGCCAAGCAGTTGGACGCCCTCCGCAAGTACGAGAGTCAGAGCACTGTCTTCCCAGGCAACCTGGCCAATCTCTTCATCGTGAGCAAGGTCGACCTGGAGGCGGAGGGGCCGCTCGCGGCCCGGGTGGGTCCCGCCCCCGGCCGCAAGTGCGAGCGCTGCTGGACCTACTCCGAGAACGTGGGGCGGCTCCCCGTCCACCCCGCGGTCTGCGAGCGCTGCGCGGCGGTGCTGGAAAGACGATGAAGCGCCTCTACTACGTCGGCCTGGTCATCGCGATCGTGGCCCTGGATCAGCTCACGAAGTGGTTGATCGTGAGCTCGATGGAACTGCACGAGTACCGCTCGCTCATCGACGGCTTGCTCAGCTTGAGCCACGTCCACAACCGGGGGGCGGCCTTTGGGATCCTCTCCGACGCCGACCTTCCCCACCAGGCCATGCTGTTCTCCGTCTTGAGCCTGTTCGCCCTGGGCGCCATCGCCGTCTACGCCTTCCGGCTCCCGGTGGCGGCCCGTCTCCCCCAGTTCGCCCTGGCCCTGATCCTGGGCGGGGCGGTGGGGAACCTGCTGGACCGCATGCGTCTCGGCTACGTGGTGGATTTCGTCCACGTGTACGTCAAACAGCACCAATGGCCGGACTTCAATCTCGCCGACTCCGCGATCACGGTGGGGGTGGCGCTCCTCATCCTGGACATCCTGCGCACCCCGCAGCCCAACCCCGGGCGGAAGGCGGGGATGGCGGAGGCCGCGTCGCCGGCCGGGAGGACCGACTAGATGTACCCTCGCCTCTTCACCCTGCCCGCGTTCCATGTGTTCGGCCGGTCCTTCGGGCCCACCCTCCACACCTACGGTGTGCTGCTCGCGGTGGCCTTCCTGGCCGGCTTGTGGGTCGTCAGCCGGCAGGCCAAGAAGGCCGGGCTCGACCCCGGCCGCGTCACCGACCTGGCGGTCTGGGTCCTGATCGCTGGGCTCTTGGGGGCCAAGGTGCTCCTGGTGGCCGTGGAGGGGCGCTTCTACTTCAGGAACCCCCGCGAAATCCTGTCCATCCTCCAGAGCGGCGGGGTATTTTATGGTGGGCTCATGGGCGGGATCGCCGCGGCGTGGTTCTGCGCCCGGCGCTACGCCCTCCCCGGATGGCAGACCGCGGACGTGCTGGCCCCGGGGGTCATCATCGGCCAGGCCATCGGCCGCCTGGGCTGTTTCGCCGCCGGTTGCTGCTGGGGCAAGCCCGCGCAGGTGCCCTGGGCGGTGACCTTTCGGGACTTCTACGCGAGCCACGCCGTAGGCACGCCGCTCGAAACCCCCCTCCATCCCACCCAGATCTACGAGTCGCTGGGTGCCTTCCTTATCTTCCTGGGCCTGCTTTGGCTCGCGCCCCGCAAGCGGTTCCATGGCCAGGTCGTCCTCGCCTATGCGTTTGCCTATTCGGTGCTGCGTTTCGTGATCGAGTTTTTCCGGGGCGACCCGGACCGGGGCTCCGTGTTCGGGGGCGCTCTCTCCACTTCCCAGCTCATCGCCATCCTGCTGGTTGCGGGGGCCGTCATCATCCTGCCGTACCTGGCCAAGACGCAGCGGGTCAACCCGGCCCCCGCCTGAAACGCCACGCGGCACTCGCTCCTGGTCGACGCCTCTGCCGCGGGCTTGCGGCTCGATTCCTGGCTGGCGCGTGAGCTCCCCGGTCTGAGCCGGGCCCGCATCCAGTCCCTGATCGCGGCCGGCCACGTGCGGCTGCAAGGGAAGGACACCCGGGCCTCGGCCCGGCTCCGCCCGGGCCAGGCCGTCTCCGTTGTCGTGCCCAATCCCGTTCCCGCCCATCCCCAGCCCGAGGACATCCCGCTCGACATCGTCCATGAGGACCCACACCTCTTGGTCCTTAACAAGCCGGCCGGCCTCGCTGTTCACCCGGGGGCGGGGAGGCCGGGGGGCACCCTCGTAAACGCGCTCCTCCGGCACGTCCGCGACCTCTCGGGGGTGGGAGGGGTCCTGCGCCCGGGGATCGTGCACCGCTTGGACCGCGGCACCTCCGGCCTGCTCGTGGTGGCCAAAGACGACGAGACCCACCGGGCGCTGGCCCAGCAATTCGCGGGACGGACGGTCGAGAAAGAGTACCTGGCCCTCGTCCTCGGTACGCCCACCCGCCGGGAGGGGACGATCGACGCCCCCGTCGGCCGCGATCCCGTCCACCGCAAGCGGATGTCCGCGCGGTCCCCCCGCGGCCGCGAAGCGCGCTCCTCCTACGTGGTCGAGGAAGCCTTCGACGGCGCTGCTCTCCTGCGGGTGCGGATCCACACCGGGCGCACCCACCAGATCCGGGTCCACCTCGCCTCCCTCGGCCATCCGGTGGCGGGAGACGCCACCTACGGGGGAACGCGCCCGCCCACCTCCCGCCAGGCCGCCTCCCGCGCGGCCCTGGCCTCCCTGGAGCGCCCCGCTCTCCACGCCGCCCGCCTCGCCTTCACGCACCCCGGGGCCGGCCAGCGGGTCGTGTTCGAGAGCCCCTTGCCCCCCGACCTGCAGGGTGTGGTCGACCGCCTCCGGGCGGGAAGCGGCGGCCAACCGCGGACAAAGAGCTTGGTATCATGACCATCATGAGCCGTTCCGCCGACGCTCCCCCCGAGGGGAGGGCGCGCGTGGTGACCCGCCGCCGCGTCTATGAAGGCAAGGTCCTCGCCCTCGACGTCGACCTGGTCGAGGAACCGGGGGGGGTACAGGCCGTGCGCGAGGTCGTCCGCCACCGCGGCTCGGTGGCGGTGCTGCCCGTGCACGAAGACGGGCGGGTGGTCCTCGTGCGGCAGTACCGCTACCCCGTGGACGCGAGGGTCTGGGAGCTGCCCGCGGGCCGGTTGGACCCCGGCGAGACCGCGGAGGAGGGGGCGCGGCGGGAGCTGGAGGAGGAGGTGGGGCTGCAACCCTCCAGCCTCGAGCCGCTGAGTGTCTTCTACACGACCCCCGGCTTCTGCGACGAGACCATGTACCTCTTCCGGGCCACCGCCCTGCGCGCGGTCCCTCCCCGACCGGAGGCGGACGAGCGCATCGAGGCGGGCGTCTTCACCCTGGAGGAGGCCCGGGACATGATCCGCCGCGGCGAAGTCCGGGAAGGCAAGACGCTGATCGCCCTCCTCTTGGAAACTGAGCGGCGGGCCGGGGGAAGGGCGGGATGAAGGAGCGCCGGCGGGCCCGGCGAAGAACCATCCCCTTCGTCCGCAGCGCGGTCCTGGAGGTGGACGGGCGCAGCCACATCGTGGCCCTGCTCGACCTCGGTCCCGACGGAGCCTTTCTGCAGACGCGCACACCACTCGAGCCCACCCAGTCCCTCCGCCTCCGCCTCGTCCTCCCCCGCAGCGGGCAGGAGGTCGTCCTCCCCTGCCAGCTCGTCTGGCGGAGCGACACCTTCGATGCCGTCACCGGCCGGCCCGCGGGCCTGGCCGTGCGATTCCATGGCCTGGATGCGGGCGTGGTCCGCCGCGTCGAAGAGTTCGCCCTGGAGGGCTTCCTGCCCTCACCGAATCCGGCCCCGAACGCCCACTACGAGTACCGGCTGCTCGACCGGCCGGAGGTCGACACCGAGGAGCTGAACCACCTGGGCTTCGATGGCTGGCGCCTGGCCGCCGCCCTGCCCTCACCGGCGGGGGTGCGCCTCGTCCTCCTGCGTCGGCTCTGAGCCGCTCGACCCTTCAAAACGGCCGGGCCGCGGAAAGCCACACGAGCAGGGGGAGGCCGATGCCGAGCAGGGGCACGGCCAGGGTCGCGATCATCTCCTGCACGGCCAGGCCCCGGGCTAGGTCCTTCGAGAGGGGGGGAGCCGGGGTCTGACGGAGGCCGCGCGCAATCCAAACGTGCGCGATCCAGGCGTGGAAGGCTTCGAGCGGCACCACCAAAAAGATCACCAGGCCGAGCTTGACCAGAAGCCAGCGGGCGTGGCCGAGGCCCCAGCCCCGTTGGCGCATGAGCAGGAGACCGGAGACGAGGAGCAGGAGCAGGGAGGCGTGCTCCAAGAGGAGCAGGGGCTGGAGGCGACGGCGGGCGGCGAGGGCGGCCGCGGGCACTCCTGGGCTGCGGGCCATGGCAAGCGCGTAAGCGGCGGCCGCGCCCACCCAGAGAACGAGGGCGGCCAGGTGGACTGCCCGCAGTAGGGTGAGGATGGCCTAGGCCCCGGGAGGGGAGGTCGCGGCCCGGCCCCCGCTCAGAGCTTCTCCTCGGCCAGCAGCACGTAGGTGATGCTGGCCCAGGGTATGAGCAGCTGGCTGTGCACGTGCTCCACGTCGCCGCCGGCATCGGTGATGGTGCGCTGAACCTCGAAGAGAAGGCCCACCACGTCGGACCGGATCACCGAGCAGTTGCGGTAGATGACGTCCTGCGTCGCCACCTCTTTGAGGTGGGTCCCCATCCCCAGACCCTGGATCTCCATGGGTAGGCTCCTAATCGTAGTACTCGAGGCCCAGATGGGTGATGAGCTCTTCCCCCCGCAGATGCCGCAGCGTGTTCTTGAGCTTCATGAGCTGGATGAAAAGGTCATGCTCGGGGTAGAGGCCGGGGGCGTGCATCGGGCTCTTGAAGTAGAAGGAGAGCCATTCCTGGATGCCGCTCATCCCCGCCCGCCCCGCGAGGTCGAAGAAGAGAGCGAGGTCCAGCACGATGGGGGCGGCCAGGATGGAGTCACGGCAGAGGAAGTCCACCTTGATCTGCATGGGGTAGCCCATCCAGCCGAAGATGTCGATGTTGTCCCAGCCTTCCTTGTTGTCCCCCCGCGGCGGGTAGTAGTTGATGCGCACCACGTGGTGGATCTTCCCGTAGAGGTCGGGGTAGAGGTGGGGCTGGAGGATGTGCTCCAGGACCCCCAGCTTCGAGACCTCCTTGGACTTGAAGGACTCCGGGTCGTCGAGCACCTCCCCGTCCCGGTTGCCAAGGATGTTGGTCGAGTACCAGCCATTCATGCCCAGGAGGCGGGCCTTGAAGCCGGGGGCGAGGATCGTCTTCATGAGGGTCTGGCCGGTCTTGAAGTCCTTGCCCCCAATGGGGGTGCCTGTCTTCCGGGCCAGGTCGGTGAGGGCGGGAATGTCGGCGGAGAGGTTGGGGGCCCCGTTGGCGTAGGGGATTCCCGCCTTGATCGCGCAGTAGGCGTAGATCATGGATGGGAGAATGTCGGGGTGATCCTCGGCCAGGCCCCGCTCAAACTTCTCGATCGTGGAGTGGACCTCGCTCGCCTCGCGGTACACCTCGGTGGAGCCGCACCACACCATGACTAGGCGGGCGAGCCCCTTCTCCTTGCGGAAGCCCTCGATGTCGGCGGAGACCTGCTCCGCAAGGTCCCGCTTGTTCTTCCCCTTCTTCACGTTCTCGCCCGTCAGCCTCTTGACGTAGGCGGGGTCGAAGACGGCCGGCCAGGGCTTCACCGTCTCCAGGAAGGGCTTCAGGGCGCTCAGATGCTCGGGGTTGAGCACGCCTGCCTTGCGCGCGGCCTCGTAGGCGTTGTCCCGGTAGATGTCCCAGCCGGCGAAGACCACGTCGTCCAGGGAGGCGAGGGGGACGAACTCAGCGATGCGGGGATTGCGCCCTTCCGTCCGCTTACCCAGCCGCACCGTTCCCATCTGGGTGAGGCTCCCGATGGGTCGGGACATGCCCCTGCGTATCGCCTCCACCCCCGCCACGAAGGTGGTGGCCACCGCCCCCATGCCGGGCAGCAACACCCCCAGCTTGCCGTCCGCCCGCCCGATGGGCCGATTCTTCCCCGTCGTGGTCATCGACGATCCTCCGTGGCGCCGTCCGCGCGCGGTCGCGAAAGGGCAGATGGTACCATGGCTCGGGACACCGGCCGAAGGGGGGCCGGAGCCTCATGATGCGATCCGTCGGCTTCCCCTGAAAGACCCGCGGGTCAACCCCGGGGAGAGAACCCCGCTGACGCCATACAACGGCGTTGTCACCGGTGAAGGACAGGCAATGTCCGTGGCGAGATACGAGTCCCGCGGCTACGGATCCCGCTCTTCCTTTTCTCGGCCAAAAGGGCTCGACTCAAACCGGGCCTCGGTGGCATGCCCATTGCTCGGGCTCACGCCAATGCGCTATCTCGGCCTGAGGGGTGCGGATGTCCGCCGGACCCTCGGGTTGGTATGTTTGATTTGCGCTCCCCTCTTGGCCGCCTGCGTGAACGGGCGGCCCGGAACCGACACCTCCAACCCCGGGGTGCCGGGAGGGCCTACCGCCCCCACGGGCCGGACGGTCGCCTACACCGACCTCCAAACCGCTTTTGCGAATGACTGCCTCTCCTGTCACAACGACTCTCGTGCGGCCGGCAACTATTCGATGGGCACCTACCAAGAGGTCCTCAAGGACGTGAAGCCCTATGATGCGGCGAGCGCCTTGGTCGTGGACACCCAGCCCGGGGGGTCGATGTACCGGTACTGGACCGGGGATCCGCAAACGAAGGCGGCGCTCGTCTTCAACTGGGTGGTTGTCTATGGGGCCCCGGGCAGCCGGTAGGATGCGCCCTTCCTTCTGGGTCGCGGCTCTTGTAACGGTGCTCCTTTCCGGAACGGCCGGGGCCCGCCCGACGCCAACGACAGCACCGACCCTCGAGCTCACCACCCTCGAGGGCAAGACGGTGAGGCTCGCCGATTTCAAGGGTCGCGTCCTTCTCGTGGACATCTGGGCGAGCTGGTGCGGGCCCTGCAAGAGCTCCTTCCCCTCCCTGGATGCGCTGTACCTGGAGCTCCACCCCCTCGGCCTCGACCTGTTGGCCGTGAACGTCGACGAGCGGCGTCGCGACGCCGACGAGTTCCTCTCGCACCATCCCCATCAGATGCCGGTCGTTCTCGACCCCCAGGGCCGCGTGCCCGAGGCCTTCGGCGCCGAGGCCATGCCCAGCTCCTTCCTGATCGATCGGAGCGGCAACATCCGCTTCCGCCACGCGGGGTATTCACCCGCCAGCCTTCCGGTCTACCGTCAGGAGATCGCGAGGCTCCTCGAGGAAGCGGGAGCGGAGAGCGACGGAGTGGTCGTCATCGGTCCATGAGGAGGTCTTGATGTCCCTGCTCTGCCGCACGGTGGTCCTCGCGGGCGTGATGGGACTCTCCGCTCAAGGGTGCGCGACCGTCCAGCCGTGGCAGCGGGGCCGTCTCGCCGATCCCTGCATGACCTTCGATTCCGACGCGGGACGCGTCGCGTACCAGACGCACTGGCAGGAGGCTCGAGAGGGCGCAGCGGGAGGCTTTGGAGTCCAGTCGGGCGGCTGTGGCTGCAAGTAAGCCTCGCTACCGCTCACGCCTGCGGGCGCTCTTAGTCGTGGGCATCGGCGTCTCCGCCCTCGAAGGGGCAGGGTATGTGGACTGGGCGGAAGACGAGCTGAACGTCCAGTTCCACGCCTTCCAGGACACGCGGGACGCCACCATCCTGAGCCCAACGATCGAGCTCACCAAAGACTTCACCGACCGAACGACCCTCCGAGCAAAGTTCGGCCTGGACGCCATCTCCGCGGCCTCGGACTCGTGCGTGCGCTGTCACCGACCGGGCGCCAGGGACACCCGCCTGCTGGCGGGCGCCTCCGTGATCCATAAGCTGAGCGATGACACGAAGCTCACCGTTGGTGCGGAGGTGGGGCACGAGAACTTCTACCAGGCGACCACCGTCATCGCGCAGATCTCCAAGCGCCTGAACAAAGGAAATACGACCGTGGCGGGCGGCTACTCGTTCTCCCTCAACCGACCGCAGCTCCACCCCGCCCAGCGGACGGAGAACCAGTTTGCGAGCGACGCCTTCGCCTCCCTCACTCACACCCTCACGAAAACTACGGTCGCGCAATTCGGCTACGAGATCGCGCAGATCGACGGGTACCAATCGAGTCCGTTCCTTCGCGCGCTCATCAACGGCGAGCGAGCGGTTGGAGTCTCCCCGGACAGCCGAACCCGCCAGACGCTAAGCGCGAGGCTTCGGCAAGCCCTACCTCTCGATAGCTATCTCGAGACCGACTACCGACACTACCTGGATACTTGGTCGATCCACTCCAACAGCCTTCAGGTGGGTCTGTCCCACTATCTGACCCGACAACTCCTGGTAAATGTGTCGTATCGGTGGTACCAGCAGACGGGGGCATTCTTCTTTGCTCCGGAATACTTCGGCAACCCCCACTACTTCACGGGGGACTTTCGGCTCCAGCCATTTGACTCCAGCCTCTACGGTGGACGAGTGGTCTACACGTCCCGGGGCCGTCTCCTTTGGCTCCCGGAAGGCGCCGGCCTGACCGCCGAGTACGAGTTCTACCGGAGCACGACCGGGTTTCAGGCCGCAATCTTCACGGGAGGCGTCCGCATTCCCCTAGGCAACAAGTGAGACCGCTCCCCGGGAAGGGCGTCGCCTGGGTCGCCTTCGTGTTGGTCGGGCAGGCCTCCGCGGGCGGGGAGCCGCCGGCGGCCGATCCGGACGTGACGACCAGGGAATACCGATACCTCATGGGGACGTCGGTGGAGATCATGGCCAATGGAGGCTCGGCCAGCGAGCGCCGGGCCGCCGTCGACGAGGCCTTCGCGGCCGTCGCGGAAGTCGACCGGCTCATGAGCAACTACCGGGACGACAGCGAGCTCGCAGAACTCAACCGCAACGCGGATCGCGTCCCGGTGAAGGTCAGCGCTCCCCTGCTCTCGGTCTTGGAGGCGGCACAGCGCGTCAGCGCCTTGAGCGACGGTGCCTTCGACATCACCGTGGGTCCCTTGGTGCGTCTCTGGGGATTTCACGACAAGAAGGCCCACGTCCCCGCCCCGGAGGAGCTGGCCCGGGTGCGTCCCCTAGTTGGGTACAAGAACCTACTCATCGATGAGAGCCTGCACACGGCGCGCTTCGCCCGCCCCGGCGTCGAACTCGACTTGGGTGGTATCGCCAAAGGCTTCGCAGTAGAGCTCGCCGCCAACGTGCTCCGCAAACACGGCCTCACGGGGTTGATCGACGCCGGGGGCAACCAGTACCTCCTCGGCCACCCGCCGGGCAAAGACTCATGGCGGGTCGGGATCAAGAATCCAGACGCCCCCAACAGGTTGCTCGGCATGCTGGAGGTCGGGGAATGCTCGGTCTCGACTTCCGCCCAGAATGCCAACTACCTCACCGCAGGCAACCGCACATACGGCCACATCCTCGATCCCCGGACCCTCCAACCCTCCGATGGGGCATTGAGCGCCACCATCATCTCCCCCGATGGGACCTTCGCCGATGCTTTGTCCAAAGTAGGCTTCATCCTCGGACCGGGACGGGGCCTGGACATCATCGAGTCCTTCCCCCAGACCGCTGGTCTCATCGCCTACCGGCAGCCCGACGGCCGCATCGGTATTGCAACCTCGCCGCGCCTCCGGGGAAAGTTTCATCCAACCTCCGCGCCTCCTTAACCCCACCGGAGTCGCGGCGTCGCTCACGCCCTCGGTTCTAGGCGCACCAGCGAGCCGCGCATGAGGAGGCTTCGACGATACGGCCCTCCCGTTCAGAAAGACAAGGGGGCCATCTTAAGAGGCGGGGGTTCGGGGGCGAGCTCAGGATCCCGCGGGAAGGCGGCCCGCGTGGGTGAGGAATTCGAGGGCAGCGGTCGTGAGCTCACGGTCGTGCCGCGGTCCCACGAAGCGCCCCTCCCCCAAGTGGTAGTGGAGGATGCCGGACCGCGGCAGGTTCTCGTCCGTATCGAATGAGTAGAACATCAGGATCCGAGTGTCACGAGGAAGGCCGCTGTCGTCGAAGAAGCCAAACGTCAGGTTACGCATGACCACCCATGCTGTTCCCGTCCAAGGTTGATTGATGATTCGGTGTCGCCGTTTCGCGGCGCAATCGCAATGTAGTTGGCGTGTCCTCCCTTGTCAAGATCGCATTTGTCCCGTGCCTGCGCGGGCGCGAAGGGTGTGACCTCCTGAAAGCCCCGTCCGGGGCGGCTTCCAGAACTCCTAAGAAAAGACTTGAGCCATTGCCGCTTGTGATCTCTCGCACGTCAGCGTCGTTCACGTTGGGTAGAGTTCGACGAGGGTCGCGCCCCAGCCGCCCCGTTCGGGGGGAGCGTCCGCGAAGGCCGCCACCTCGGACAAGCGGGCAAGGACGCGCCGCACCTCTGCGCGCTGTACGCCACGGCCGCGGCCATGGATGAGACGCAGTCGGCGGATTCCCTTCTCTCGACAGGCCCGCACGTAGTCCTCGACCAGGGAAGCTACGTCGCGGGGAGCAAACGTATGCAGGTCCAATTCGCCTGTGATGGGGATCTCGACCGCGTCCTCGTCCCTCACGCGTGCCCCGCGGAGACGGCCGCGGCCGCGTAGAAGGCGGGCAGATACTCTGAATCGCCGAGCTCGAGGCGCTTGTAGGCCTTGCCGATGGGGTCCCAGGCCGAGCCCCCGGGCAGGACCACCACCATCGGCCAGGGGGAAAGGTCACGGAGCGGCGAGCGGGCGGTCGCCACCCATCGCCCCCCCAGGCCCTGGATCATGACCTGCCCGAGGTAGCAGCCGAACACGAAGAGGGCTTCCGCCACGTCCTCCCCCGTCAGCCCCTGCTCGCGGAGCCCTTCGATCTGCTCGTCCAGGCGCTCCAAGCTGGCCGGTGAGTAGTCGAGGTCGACTTCGTTCTCCTCCCACGATGCCTCCACCGCGAGCTGCGCGTGGTCGAGCGCGTTCTCGGGGCTGGCCGGGAAGCGGAGCTGGAGCTTCATGGGGGACGGCGGCCTTTGGGCCTCTTCAGACCACGACGCCGTTGGGCGCGCGCGTGGGTGACACCTCCCCCACCACCTCTCCCTCGGGCTCGTAGTTGAGGTGGGGGGCCAGCCAGCGCTCCACCGCCCTCAGGTCCATACCCTTTCTCCGGTGGTAGTCGAGCACTTGGTCGCGCTCGATCTGGCCCACCGCGAAGTAGCGGGCCTGGGGGTGCGAGAAGTAGAAACCGCTCACCGAGGCGGCGGGAAGCATGGCGTAGCTCTCCGTGAGGCGGATGCCGACGTTCTCCTCCGCCCGGAGGAGATCGAAGAGGGGGCGCTTCTCGGTGTGGTCCGGGCAAGCTGGATAGCCAGGAGCGGGGCGGATGCCTCGGTAGCGCTCCCGGATCAGGTCCTCTACGCTGAGCGACTCGTTCTCGCCGTAGCCCCACTCGGCGCGAGCCCGCTTGTGCAGCCACTCGGCCAGGGCCTCCGCCAGGCGGTCGGCCAAGGCCTTGACCATGATCGATCCGTAGTCGTCGTGGTCTTTTTCGAGGGCCTCCACCAAAGGCTCGATCCCGACCCCCGAGGTCACGGCAAAGGCCCCCAGGTAGTCGAGGAGCCCGGTCTCGCGGGGAGCGATGAAGTCGGCCAGGGCCTGGTCGGGTTCGGCCTCCCCTTTGTCCGACTGTTGGCGCAAGGTGTGGAAGGTGGCGAGGATCCCGGAGCGCGCGTCGTCGGTGTAGACCTCGATATCGTCGCCCACGCTGTTGGCGGGAAAGAGGCCGAAGACCGCGCGCGCGGTCAGGGACCCGTCCCTCACCGTCTGACCGAGCCGCCTCTGGGCATCATCGAAAAGCTCCCGGGCCCGCGCCCCCCAGGCCTCGTTCTCGAAGATCCGCGGGTAGGTTCCCTTCAGCTCCCAGGTGTGGAAGAAGGGGGACCAGTCGATGAAGGGCACGATCTCGGCCAGGGGCACGGAATCGAGCACACGCACGCCCCGGAGGGAGGGGCGCGGCGGCTGGTAGGCGTTCCAGTCGATGCGTGTTCGCCGGCGGCGCGCGTCCTCCAGGGAGAGGAGCGGACGCTCCGTCCGGCGGGCGAGGAATTCCCGGCGGAGACGCTCCTGCTCGGCCCGGTTCTCCGCGGCCAGAGTCCCCCTCTGCCCAGGGCTCTTGAGCTTGCCCACCACCCCCACCGCCCGGGAGGCGTCCAGGACATGCACCACCGGCCCGTGGTAAGCGGGCGCGATCTTCACCGCGGTATGGGCTTTGCTCGTGGTGGCTCCCCCGATGAGAAGGGGGACCTCGAAGCCCTGGCGCTCCATCTCCCGCGCCACATGCGCCATCTCCTCGAGGGAGGGCGTGATGAGGCCGGAGAGACCGACCATGTCCGCGCCCACCTCCCGGGCGGTGGCCAGGATC
Source organism: Vicinamibacteria bacterium (assembly GCA_035570235.1). Classification (NCBI taxonomy): domain Bacteria; kingdom Pseudomonadati; phylum Acidobacteriota; class Vicinamibacteria; species Vicinamibacteria bacterium. Next base: position 40,083 of record DATMML010000030.1, read on the forward strand.
TTCTCGCAAGGCACCATCACCCCGAGGTCGACGATCTCGTAGTTATTGCAGGCCAGGACCACGCCCACGATGTTCTTGCCGATGTCGTGGACGTCGCCCTTGACCGTGGCCATCACGATCCGCGCTTCCGCCGGCCTTGGTTCTCCCTCCTTCTTCTCGGCTTCCAGGAATGGCTGCAGGTAGGCCACCGCCTTCTTCATCACCCGCGCGCTCTTCACCACCTGGGGCAGGAACATCTTGCCGGAGCCGAAGAGGTCCCCCACCACGTTCATGCCGGCCATGAGGGGGCCCTCGATCACGGCCAGGGGCCTCCCGTGCTTCTCCCTCGCCTCCTCGGTGTCGGCCTCGATGAAGTCCACGATCCCCTTCACGAGGGCGTGGGTAAGCCTCTCCTCCACCGTTCCCCGCCGCCAGGCGTCCTCCTGAATCGGACCCTTGTCCTTCTGCTTCACCGACTCCGCGAAGGCCACGAGCCTCTCGGTAGCGTCCTCCCGGCGGTTCAGGAGCACGTCCTCCACGAGTTCCCGCAGGTCCCGGGGGATCTCCGCGTAGACTTCCAGCTGGCCCGCGTTGACGATGGCCATGTCGAGGCCGGCCTTGATCGCGTGGTAAAGGAAGGCCGAGTGCATGGCCTCCCGCACGGCCTTGTTCCCCCGGAAGGAGAACGAGATATTGCTGACTCCCCCGCTCACCTTGCAGCCGGGCAGGAGGGCCTTGATCCTCCGCGTGGCCTCTATGAATGCCACTGCGTAGTCGTTGTGCTCCTCGATGCCGGTGGCGACGGTCAGGATGTTGGGGTCGAAGATTATGTCCGTGGGCGGGAAACCCACCTCCTCGGTGAGGATCCCGTGGGCGCGCGCGCAGATAGCGACCTTGCGCTCCACGGACGTGGCCTGGCCTTCCTCGTCGAAGGCCATCACCACCACCCCCGCCCCGTAGCGGCGGACGAGCCGGGCTTGCCGCTTGAAAGCCTCCTCTCCTTCTTTGAGGCTGATGGAGTTGACTATGCCCTTCCCCTGGAGGCACTTCAGCCCGGCCTCGATCACGCTCCACTTGGAGCTGTCCACCATGATGGGCACGCGCGCGATGTCGGGCTCGGCGGCGATGAGGTTCAGGAACGTCGTCATCGCGGCCGCGGAGTCCAGCATCCCCTCGTCCATGTTTACATCGAGGATCTGGGCCCCCCCCTCCACCTGCTGGCGCGCGACGGCCAGGGCCTCCTCGAAGCGGCCGGCCAGGATCTGCTGGGCGAAGCGGGGCGACCCGGTGACGTTGGTGCGCTCGCCGATGTTCAGGAAGTTGGCATCCGGACGAATGGTGAGCGGCTCCAAGCCGCTGAATCGCGAGTAGGGCGCGGGCCGGGCGGGGTCACGCGGGGGCAGGCCCCGCACCGCTTCCGCGATGGCCCGGATGTGGGCGGGGGTAGTGCCGCAGCAGCCCCCGACGATGTTGATCCAGCCCCTTTCCGCGAACTCGCGCAGAACGGGGGCCATGTCCGCGGGCGTCTCGGGGAAGCCCGTGGGCAAGAGGGGGTTGGGCAGGCCCGCGTTGGGGTAGCAGCTCACAAACACGGGGGCCACGCCGGAGAGCTCCTCCAAGTAGGGCCTCATCTCGCGCGGTCCCAGCGAGCAGTTGATCCCCACGCTCAACAGATCCACGTGGGAGACGGAGTTCCAGAAGGCCTCCACCGTCTGTCCGGATAGGCAGCGGCCGCTCATGTCCGTGATGGTCACGGAGGCCATCACCGGCACCCGTTGTCCCCGCTCATCGAAGGCGCGCTGGATGGCAAAGAGGGCGGCCTTGCCGTTCAGGGTGTCGAAAATGGTCTCCACCATCAGCACGTCCACCCCGCCGTCCAGGAGACCGCGGGCCTGGTCGTAGTAGGCGGCCTCCAGCTCGTCGAAGGTCACTTGGCGGGCGCCCGGGTTGTTCACGTCGCGGGAGAAGGAGGCGGTGCGGTTGGTGGGCCCCAGGGCTCCGACCACGAACACTCCCCGCCCTTGCCGGGCGGCCATGAACGCGCCCGCCGCCCTCCGAGCCACCCGGGCCGCGGCCAGATTGATCTCGTAAGCCGCTTCCTGCAGAGCATAGTCCGCCAGCGAGATAGAGGTGGAGTTGAACGTGTTGGTCTCGATGATGTCCGCCCCCGACTCCAGGTACTCCCGGTGGATGGCCTCCACCACCGCGGGCTGGGTGAGGGAGAGCAGGTCGTTGCAGCCCTTGAGATCGCGGGGGTGGTCCTTGAAACGCCCGCCGCGGAAGTCCGCCTCTTGGAGGTTGCGGGCTTGAATCATCGTACCCATCGCACCGTCCATGATGAGGATGCGCTCCTTTAGCAGGGCGTGCAGCCCGGCCGCGCGATGGGCGGGGATGGGATCGTCAGCCATAAGCTTCTAGTGTACCAGCGGTTGTTGCCGCGAGTGAACCAGGGGAGTAGAGTCACCCCATGAAGCGGCCATGGGGGTGGGCACTGACCCTCGTCCTCCTCTCCTCCCTTGTCGCCGCCGAGGAATGGTATGACGCCTACACCGCGGGCGTCGAAGCCCTGAAGCAGCGGCAGGGGCCAAGAGCGGTGGAGGCGCTGAAGCGCGCCCTCAAGTTGCGGCCCGAGCCCGGGAACAACGTCGTCACCTACGGGACCAACAAGATCGACCGCTACTACCCCTACCTGCGGCTGGCCGAAGCCTACCTCTTGACGGACGACCCCGAGGCCGCCCGGGGAGCCCTCAAGCGCTCCGAGGCCATGGCCAGGGAACCCGGGATAGAACGGGCCAGCATTGCCGTGCTCGTGGAGTCAGCCCCCCACAGGCCGGGGACCCCCGGGCTGCCCCTCCCCCTCGGCCTGGCTGCGATCAAGGTCCCCCTGGATCCCGATGTGGCGGAGGGCGTTCGGCGCGTGGAGAACGGCGAGTTCGAGAGTGGGATAGCGGCCCTGGACGCGGCCGCCCGGCGGCTCGTCGCGGCGGGCGGGACCACCATGTCCCCCCAGCTCGCCCAAGCCTACCTCTATCTGGGAATCGCTTACATGGGGCGGAGCCAGCAAGAGCGTCTGAAGGCCGTCCCCGCGCTCCCTACGCCCCGCTGATCAGGAGACGAGGCGGGCGATAGCGAAGGCGGCAGCCGCCGCCAGCCCCCCGATGAGCATGGTCTGCAGCGCCCCCCGAAGGGGGGCGGCGCCCGTGAAGCGCCCCTTCACGTAACCGAACACGGCAAGGGCGACCAGGGTGACCCCCACCGAGAGGGGCAGAGCGGCCCGGGCCCTGGCGACCAGGAAGTAGGGGGCAAGGGGGACCAAGCCGCCCGCGATATAGGCCCCCGCGATCGTGATCGCGCTCTTGCGCGCGCGCTGCGGGTCGGGCTGCTCCAAGCCCAGCTCGAACCGCATCATGAAGTCGACCCAGGCCTCGGGGCGCTGGCGCAGTGCTTCGACCAAAGGAGCACTCTCGTCCTCGGTGAGGCCGTAGGACCGGAAGATCTCGGCCACCTCCGCCGCTTCGTGCGCGGGCAGTTCCCTCACTTCGCGCTGCTCACGGGCCCGCTCACTCCGGTAGTGCTCGGCGTCGCTCTTGGCCGCGAGGTATCCGCCCAGGCCCATGGCGATCGAGCCCGCCGCCACCTCGGCCAAGCCGGCCGTGATCACGATGGCAGTAGCGTCCACGGCCCCCGAGAGCCCCGCCGCCAGGGCGAAGGGGACGGTGAGGCCGTCGGACATGCCGATGACCACATCCCTCACCACCTCGCCCGAAGTGAAATGGGTCTCGACATGGGGGGTCTGTGGCATGGACGACCTCCTCCGGTCCGTGGCAGCAGGACATGGAACGACGGCGCCCGTAACTTACTACAGAGACGGGCCGCTGAGCCGCGAGCGGAAATTTGCGTTGCGCCGATCCTGTTCGCCGGCGCAGTGTTTCGAGCGCCGGATCCTCAGCCGCGAAGTCGTCTTATGGGGTGCTCGGCCGTCGGGGGCGAACGGATCGGTCCGTTGCCTCGAATACGTCACGCACCTCGGGGCGCAGGAGAACGATGATCGTGAACATCCCCAGAACGGTGCCAAAGGGTATACACAGCATGGCCTCGGCGCCGGCCACGACCAGGCAGAGTGTCCTCCGCTTGCGGTCGGCGAGACTCCTCCCCGCGATGACAAGGCACGTGGCCAGGGACCAGGCCAGGAGCATCCATGTGAGGGCAAGGAGGGTAAAGAAGCCGCCGAAGAGAACGGCGGGTGCTCCATTCTTTGACTTCGCCACCTCCGACGTCAACAGCCAAACACCGAGCGCGAGATGGAGGCTTGGCATAAAACCGGCGAGGGCCTCGAGCCCTGCGATGACATAGTGCCCCAGGGACAGCATCCTTAGCCAGTCCTCATCCTCTCTCGAGAGACGGTTCTCCACGGGTCAATTGTCCCTTCTCGGGAACCAGCATCCTGGGCCTGCCGGTCACGATTCCCGCCCGCGGCCGCCAAGTTTTTGCCGGTTTGTCGCCGCAAGCGTGCTCTTACTTCCGCCTCCTCGCCGTAGCGCCCGTCCCAGGGCCGTCAGCGTGCCACTCTACTACGGACGGACGTCGCTTTAGGCCCCGTAGCCTTGAGCAGCCTGCCCTCGGACGCAAGTTACCAGGTGCAGGGGCGACTCTCCCCGCCCGTGTTAGCCTCTCTGGCCTTGGGGGAACCTCGCACCTCAATGTTCTCCCGCGGAGACACAGATCGCGAGCCTCGGCGGGGACCCCAGCGACCCGCTCCTGGCCTCGGCCGTGGTCGTGGGCGCCCGGGAAGGAGTAAATGGGATTAGGGGAGTCGGGCCCCACGCGTTCCAAAGGGAAAGCGCGGTGGAATCGAGACACCGTGCTTTTTGCGGCGCTGGGATGGGACCCGACGTGGCAGCGCCGGCTCCCGATTCGCACGCGAATAGCCTGGACCGTCGCCGTAACCTTGGCCAGCTGTTCCCTGGGTGGCCTGGCGTTCATCGCCGTCTATTTCGTGTCCAGCCCGCTCCGATGGATCTCGCTCGCGCTCATGTTGTTGGGATTCGTCATGTTCACTGCCGTTCAGGTCATTCTTCGCCGTGAATTCCTGTGTCGCCTCGACAGAGAAGAGGACCAGCGCACGGCACGGGAAATCCAGTCCCGCCTACTCCCCGCCCTGCTCCCGGGCATACCGGGCATCGAGTTGGCTGCTCACTACACGCCCTTTCGTCTCATTGGCGGCGATTATTACGATGCCTTGCCCCTCGGTAACTCCCACCTGTTCATTGCCATGGCCGACGTCTCGGGCAAGGGTACAGGTGCCGCCCTCCTGACCGCGAACCTGCAGGCCACCCTTCATTTCGCGCTTTTTTTGACCCGTGACCACTCACTCGAGGCGGTCGCTCACGCCATGAACGCGCAGCTGGCTCACCATACCGCACCGAACGTTTTTGTGACCATGGTGCTGGCCGTGCTCGATCTCAGCGCGTACCGGCTGCGCTACGTCAACGCCGGGCATGCGCCCCCCCTGGGCCTTGGTCCCGACGGCAACTTGCTACGGCTCGAGGCCACGGGTCTGCCCCTGGGGATCTTCGAGACGTCAACCTACGCGGTGGGCGAGGTAGAGGTTCCACCGGGGACGGCTTTGCTCCTCTACACCGATGGCCTGAGCGAGCGGGCGGACCCTTCCCAGAGACTGTACGGCGAGGAGCGCATCGCAGCGGTTCTGAGACAGACCGCCGGCAAGGGCGCGGAGCAGGTCATCGATGCGATCACGAGTGACGCGGAGAGATTTGCGGGAGGCGAGCAACCCCACGACGACACCGCATTGCTGGTCCTGCGGACGCTGACATAACGAGGTTTACTCGGAGGGGCAGCGCGGGCGCTCCCCCAGAGACCGGTCAGGTAATGCACCGATCCGAGAGGAGTCGCATTAGTGGGCCCTCCCCTCTGCCGCCCGCGCAACCGTGGCGGGCCGGGCCTCTAGGGAATCGGACTCTGCGGGGCGAGCCCGTTCTTACGCGCTAGGTCTAGGAACTCCTGCCGAGACGTTGGGTCGGGCAGGGCGTGCTCGGCTCCGACCAGCTCCAAGCCCCTGACCTTTAGTACCAGCAGGGCGAACGCCACCAGCGCTTCGCTAGGCTGGAAGGCGCAGTGGCCATAGCGTAGAACCGGTATCTCGTCGTGGAGGAACAGCGAGCCCGAAAACAGGGTCTTGAGCCAGTAGAGGGCCTCGTGGCCAAAAGGGATGATGGGGTCCCCGGTGGTGTGGATCGTGACCAGAGGCGAAATCAGCCGCCCAGAGGTCTGGTAGTTGGCCCCGACCTCGTCGAGGGCAACGGGTTGGGCTGCAAAGCGCTGCACCAGCAGGTTTAGCAGGAAGTCGTTATCAGATCCCGAGTAAAAACGCTGGGTGTTATCGAAGGGCTGGCCGCCCAGCTTGGTTACCCCATCATTGGTGGCGAAGACGTTGTACCAGAGGAGGCCCAAGATCGTAGCCTCCCGGGTGGCGGGGACGAGGGGATCGGTGGGAGCACCGGTCACGCGCAAAAGCTGGTCGACGGCGTGGGGGCGCGCGCGAAGGGCCGCGGTGATCCGCGGAACGTAGGTCGTCTGCCAGTTGGCTATGACGTCGGGGGGGATCGTGACAGGGCTGCCGGGGATGAGGCCGGGGAAGAAATAGTCAAACACCACCCGGAAGTCCCCGAAGTAATCGAGCTGCTGGCGAAAATCGCCGATCGGCCCGCAGGCGGCAAGGCCGCCGTCGAACGTCTCCGGGAACTGCTCGACGGCCAAAGTAGTGATCAGGCCGCCTTCGGACGCCCCCGTCAGGTAGACCCGGTCCGGCGAGCCGTGCGCCGCTCGGAAGAGATCCACCAGCTCGCGCACATCCTCGATCCCGTCCTTCACGGCCAGCCCGTTCGTTCGGTAGCTGGTCGTAGCGAAACCGAAACCCAGATTGTTGATTAGGCGGGGCAGGGATACACCGCCGATCACAAGCTGGTCCTCTGGGATGCGCACGGGTTCGTTGAACGCCACGTAGCCATGGGCCCAGATCACAAGATCGCCGTTCCAGCACCCCGGCTCCGGCATGCACATGCGGAACACGGCGCCGCTCGGCTGTGTTCCGTCCGGTTCACAGGTGCTGGTCGTGCAGAGGGCTAGGGCCCGGCTGGGAACCGCCAGGGCGATCAGCGAAAGCAAAATGGTGCCCCTGAGAGCGGACATCGACTACCTCCTTCCTCGAGACGGCGGAGCTGTCCGAGTGACGGGATCCAAGTCAACTAGGTCGAACGATGCCGTCCCAAGCGAGCTCATGTTGCTCCCTCAATTTGCGCTATCGGACACGCGGCTGCCCGCCGAGAGTTCTGACCTCCACCGATTGCTTCCTTGCTCGAAGGTCGGAATACGTTTCATCGCTCAAGTAAGTGTTGGTCATCCGGAGCCATCGTCTCCGGGTATCCGGTCTTCGGACAGCAGCCTTTGCCCCAGGAGGAGGCGGCGCAGAGTCCTGAGGTCGTTGAGCAGCCGACGGCCGGCGGTCATGTGCCCGCGCAGCTTTTCGAGTTTATAGGTGACCAACCGCAGCGCCTCGAGGGGCCGGCCACTGCCTTCGCCGGCCGCACGGCGGGTTTCCTCGTCGATGGCGGAGACCGCTTCCTCGATGGCCTCGACGAGCAACCGGACGTACTCGTGGGCGCTCTCGAGATTGTCGAAAGGCGTGGTTGGCTTGTCACTTACTGCCCGAGTCTCTCGCGTCCGCGCCCGGCGAACGGGCCCGGGATCGGGAACGCTAGAATCTGGCACGGAAGCCCCCGAGAAATTCAGTCCGATCGAGCCTTGCCGGATAGGGGCCGCCGAGGTTCAAAATCCAGTCTGGGCGAGAGGCGGGGAAGAAACCCAGCCCGCCGGAAGGCCTCACCTCAACACCCGCAAGGAGGTCGACCACCCTTGGTGGTCGAGGCGGAAATGCGCCAGGCGTTCCCCCATGTCGCCTCTACTCCCATTCCAGGAAAACCCGCAGATATTGGGCAGACAACGCTACGTCCGCGCGTGCACCGACGTCAAGAGCCTAGTTGGAACGAATTATTGGATTACCGGATTGGACTAACGGTTCTTGACAGGCATGCTACCCTGTCGGCAGTCGGGCCCCTCCCCCCAGTCGAATTCTCTCCAAGTGAGGCCACCGTTGGGTCAGGTTCTGATCTCTGGCCAGATCCCGGACTCGCCCAGGAATCGGGCGATTGCAGACGTTCTCACACGAACGGTGGCGGCTCAGCCCGCAGTCTGGAACGTGAGAATCCATCGGCTGCCGCACACGACGTGGTGGCTGCTGCGCTTCAAGCGTTCCGCCGATGGCCTCAAGCGGGAGCTGCTCCTCGATCCTTACGAAGAGCCGCTGGAGATGATCGCCGCCGGCGTCATGGGCGCCCTCAAGGACGAGAGGGCCCTTCAGGAAGGTCCCGTGAGCGGCTCGACTCGATAGATGCGAGATCCCTTCTTGCAAAGCGGGGAAGACTTGTCCTAGTTCCCTCTTGCCGGCCGGGCGCTCGATGAGGGGCGGGCTGAGCAACGCCGTGCTTCTCAACGCCTCTCGCGTCGATACCTATTCGGGTAAACTCCGCACATTCCGCGGGAGGAAGGTAATGGATAGGTTGCGGCGTCAGATCTTAGCGGCCGTCCTCACGGCGCACGGCGCTCTGATTAGCCAGGCGGCAAGCGGCGAGGGGCTCGCCCCCACGCCGCCCATGGGCTGGAACAGTTGGAACAAGTTCGGTTGCGACGTCAGCGAGAAGCTCGTCAAGGAGACGGCTGACGCCATGGTGACCGCGGGAATGAAGGATGTGGGCTACCAGTACGTGGTCATCGATGACTGCTGGCAGGTGAAGCGCGACGAGAAGGGTCGTATCGTCGCCGACCCCGAGCGTTTCGCGTCCGGAATGAAGGACTTGGCCAACTACGTCCACGGGAAGGGGCTCCGCTTCGGCCTCTACTCGGACGCGGGCACCGGAACCTGCAAGAAACGCCCCGGGAGCAAAGGCTACGAGGAGCTCGACGCACGGACCTACGCCGAGTGGGGCGTAGATTATCTGAAGTACGACTGGTGCAACACGCAGGGGCAGGACACTCGCGACTCCTACGGGCGGATGAGCCGCGCCCTCCGCGGGAGTGGCCGTCCCATCGTCTTCAGCATCTGCGAATGGGGGAGCACAAAGCCTTGGCTCTGGGCGCAGGGGGTGGGCCACCTCTGGCGCAGCACCGGAGACATCCAGGACTGCTGGGACTGCGGGAGGAGCTGGGGGGGGATGGGCGTCGTACACATCATCGACCTGGTAGCCGAACTCCATCCCTACGCGGGCCCCGGCCATTGGAACGACCCCGACATGCTCGAGGTCGGTAACGGAGGCTTGAACCCCTCCGAGTCCCGCGCCCACTTCAGTTTCTGGTGTCTCTTCGCGGCTCCCCTCATTGCGGGCAACGACCTGCGCACCATGTCCAAGGAGACGATCGAGATCCTCACCAACCGCGAGGCCATCGCGGTGGACCAGGATCCGCTCGGGATTCAGGGACGCAAGGTCCGGGACAACGGCCCTCACCAAGTGTTTGTGAAGCCCCTGGCCGATGGCTCGCGGGCCGTGATCCTCTTCAACCGCGGCACCGAGGCCGGGAAGATCGTGATTCCCTGGGAGGACATCGGCCTCTCCCCGGGCGGGAAGGCCGTGGTCCGCGACCTGTGGAGGAAGTCAGACCTCGGTTCATTCGAGGGACGGTTCGAGGCGAAGGTGGAGCCCCACGACGTCGTGATGGTGCGGGTCACACCCGCGTTCTGATCGCCCCTTCTCTTCTGAAGGCCCCGGGGCGAGATGGCCCGCCCCGTCGGTTTCGTCAGCCTCCTGGATGGAGGCTGGTCACATCTAGAAACCCAACTCTCGGTCGAGTCGCAGCGTGACCGCGGCTCTCCGCAAGTGCTCCTTAGCCGCGTCGACGTGGCGGTAAGCGAGATTGCGCCAGCCTACCGCGTAGGGATTGTCTTCTTCGCCTGCGATGTCCGCGCGCCCGCTGTCGAGCAAGGCCATCACCTTGAGAAAGCGCCCCGGGCGATCCAGGCTCGTATCGATCGGCGGGTGATCATCGATGTCTTTGCGGTCCAGCACGGCCGCGCGGTCGATCTCGCGAATGGCGCGCTCGATATCAACCTGGGTCGCCCGCACCTCACGCATGACATTGGGCTCGTCGTGCACCCTCAGGAGCAGCCATGCCGTCCGAAGGTCGCTCCGAGCGCGCAAGTAACGGGGATGGCGGCCCGGTGTGTCGCCTCGTCCCACGAGCGGCAGCAGCAAGGCTAGAGTGGACAGGGCAACGATCGCTTTGCTGTTCAAGCGCATCGCTTATCTCCTTCCGGTCGTCATCAACGACACTTGACCTCCGCCACTGTCGAACGGTTGGAACGCACCCGGATGTGGGACTAAGTATGCCACGAGGGGGGACCGAGGCGCTATCGGCATCAGGCGAGACGATGGGGCTCGACCGCGAGGGTCCTGGAATGCACCCGAGTCGTGTCGGTCCGTAACGTTCTTCGCTAGGTTGGGTGTTTCTTTGTTCGCGTCCGTAACCCTGAGCGGGAGCGGATCACGCTAACTCTCGGTCCCTGCAGGTGAGCCCGGTCGGAGTGCCTCCACTGGATGCCGGCTTTTCCTCCGGTGAGGCGGACTACCCCTCCCCACGTGCCCACGCCTCGGCCTCGGCGGGATCCCGGAAGGCGCGGATCTCAACCGAGGTCGCCGCGGAAAGCGCTTCGCCCATCCGACCCATCCCGTAGGTGGCGTCGCCCACCGCCAATACCGCCCATCTGCGAATCCCCCGCCCCGCGACGAAGTTCACGCGGGCCTTGCCCTCCTCGATTGATGGCGCCCGCTTGAGCCGTCGCTGATCGTGTAGCACTCCCATCCCCGGCCGATAGTCCTTGCTCGCAAGAGCGGCATCAATGGCCGCTTGCCACTCCGCGAAAGTGACCGGCTCGTCGCTCTCAAGAACAACGAGACCGTCGGAAATGCGCCAAGAGACGGGCATGGGGAATCCCTGGCTCCCAGTGTAAGACGCCTGCGTGAGGGGCCGCAAACGCCGGACTCGTTCTGAGGCTCCTTCGGACCCGGTCATGCACCGAGGGAGACCCCGGGCGCCTCCGCCTGGTCCGGGCGACAACCGACCGTGAAGGAGGCGTGCAGAAGCGCCCTGGGTCGTTCCCCTCACGCTCAACGAGAATCCCAAGAAATCGCCTGTCGCCGGTAGCGGCCTTCACAACGACGCTCGTCCCGCCTACAATGCCCGCCAAGACATAGGAGTCATGATGCCATGAGGACGTTGGTCGCTCTCTTCCTCACTCTCCTGGGCGCTCCTCCCCTCTCCCCGCCGGATTATTCTGTGCACGCCATTCGTTACGGCACCGCGTTGAACGTGCCCGTAGCCGCCCTGGTGATGGGAGCACCCAAGGACGAAAAGATTGACATCGCTATGGTCATCTGGCTGATCCGGGGCGGCAACCGGAACATCTTGTTCGACAGCGGCTTTCACCGGGAAGTCTGGTTCAAGTCCTTTCCTACAGCCGAATACCTAAGCCCCGACGAGGCGGTCAAGCTTGCCGGCGTCAAGCCCGAAGAAGTAACCGATATCATCATCAGCCACGCTCACTGGGATCACCTGGGTGGAATCGACCTGTTCCCCAAAGCCACGGTCTGGATTCAGAGGCAGGAGTTTGCCTACTACGCCGGTGACGCCTGGCAGCCCGGCGGACGGCACGGCGGCATCGATCCCGATGACATCAAGGCCCTTGTGCAACTCAACACAGAAGGCCGCTTACGCCTCGTCGACGGAGATGACGTGGAGGTCATTCCTGGCATTCGCGCCTACACCGGCGCCCGCCACACGTATGCTTCGCAATACATCCGCGTGGATGGTAGCCCGCCTTTCGTTCTCGCCTCCGACAATTGCTACCTCTACCGCAATCTCGCCGAGCACAAGGCCAGCGCGACTTTCAGCGAAGTTGACCAACCCGCTAATGTCAAGAATCAGGATCGCATGATCCAACTCGCTGGCTCCGCGGACCGCGTCGTTCCCGGCCACGATGCCAAGCAGTTCGAGAGATTCCCAACCCAGGGCCGCATCGCAAGAATCCGGTAGCGAGGAGCGGGGGTCACCCAGGGCAGGAAGCCGGGCAGTGTGCCCCGGGGCGCTCCGTCAGACAAGGAGCTCGCTACCCCGCTACCCCGCGACTCACTGCTCTAGTACGCCGCGATCATGTCGATTTCCACACGAGCCCCGCGTGGGAGGGCGACGGCCTGGATTGTCGAGCGCGCGGGCGGCTGCTTGCCGAAGAAATGGCCATAGACCGTGTTCATACGCGGGAAGTCAGCCAGATCGACAAGATAGACGGTGGTCTTCACCACATTCTCCGGCCCCATCTTGGCCTCCTTCAAGACGGCTAAGAGGTTCTTTATGACCTGTTCTGTTTGGGTCTCGATATCCCCCGGAAGGAGCTCGTTCGTCTTGGGGTCGATGGGGATCTGGCCGGAAGCGAACATCAACCCGCTGGAGACTACTCCCTGTGAATACGGGCCGATGGGCTTGGGAGCATCGCTGGCGGAGATCAGCGTCTTCTCCCCCATGAGCGGCGTCCGCAGTTGCTGCAGGCGCGCCGTCGATGTTGATTCCTTTCCGAATGCGCTGGCGTAGACGACCAGCGCCAGGGCGGCAGCAAGGATTGGCTTCATTGTTCCTCCTTTGGGTTAGGCCACAGTACGCCTCAGAGCTCGCTACCTCGAGGCTGCGAATCTTTACTTCGTACGCATCTCCGGCCACAAGTGGGTGGGGCCTTGGTCCGCCACCCGCGCCCTGGACTCAGGACAAAGCGCAAGATCCTGATAGCGGGCTAACCACCGTCAGCCTAGCCTGAAGGGAGCACTGACGGGAGGTGGTAATGGATGGACGAGGCCCAGTACTTAGCTTCTTGTCTCTAGTCGTTCTGGTTAGCGCCCCGGCCCGGCCGTGTTGCAGCGACGAAGATCCCGATGCCCTCTTCTGGCGACAGGACTGGCCAGCCGCCGAGCGCGCCTACGCCCTCCGGGTCCGCAGCCATCCCGACGACGCCCAGGCGCATTTCAGGCTCGGGCTCGCGCTCCTACGCCTGGGCAAGGCCAAGGATGCACTCCCCAGCCTGGAACACGCCGAAACGCTCGGCTGGCCCGCGGCACAGGTCGCCTTCCGCCTGGCCTGTGCTCGTACACGACTCGGTCAGAACGAGGAGGCATGGAGGCAGCTCGAGCTCGCCGGCCGAGACGGCTTCTCCCAGGTCTCGCTGCTCGAGTCTGAGCCGGACCTCATTCCCCTCCATGGCCAGGCGCGTTTCGCGGCTATGCTCGAGACCGCCGACCGCAACGCGCACCCGTGCCTCTATCACCCGGGCTATTCCCAATTCGACTTCTGGCTGGGCGAGTGGGATGTTCGACCCGAGGGCGCTTCGGTCAGCTCGCCCGCGGCCAGCAACGTCGTGCGAAAGGTCCTCGAGGGCTGTGTTGTTCTTGAGGACTGGTCGGGGCAGTACCGCGGCCAAAGCTTCAATATCTTCGACGCCTCCGACACAAAATGGCACCAGACCTGGGTGGATGCAACCGGGCAACTACATGAGTACGTCGGCCAGATCGACAAGGACGGCAACATGGTATTCCTTGGCTCCGCCCCCAAGTCCGTCGGCCAGCCCAAGCTTCCAACACGCCTCACGTTCTTCCGGCTGGGGCCCGACCGGGTCCGTCAGTTCTCCGAGAGCTCGAGCGATGCCGGTAAGACGTGGACCACCAACTACGACCTGGTCTACACACGCCGCGGACCCCGCGCCGCGCCGCCGTCCGCGCGCTAGCCGCCGGGTGCCGATTGGCGTGTTAAGCTGCCCGAGAGATAGATGGCGGTAAGCGGGAGCTCTCGTGGCGGCATGAGCCCGTTGGTGCACGCTGGCAACGGGTCAATCGCCTCGCTCAGCAACGTAGCCATCGAGTGGCTCTTCGTCAGCCCATCGCTCGCCATCTCCCGCTATCGATGTCGGGTGCACGACGGGGTCGGTCGGGAGCAGGCCCAGCCCTGGCACGTGATCGTCTTCCCTCATTCCGGCGCGTTCGAACTCGAGCAGTTCGGACAGCGTGTCTTCGTGGATCCCAACCAAGTGCTTTTGCTGAACGCTGGTGCCCCTTACACGACGCGGCATCCCATCGGCGGCTGCGATGAGGGATGCGCGATCGTGCTGCGCCCGGATCTGCTCCGCGAGCTCTCATCCACCCATGAGCCGGCCGTCGCCGCTCGGCCCCAGCGTCCGTTTCTCGCGAACCGGACCCGGGTGTCGGCGCGGGCCGCGCTCTTGCAGCGGTGGCTGTTCCGCGGCCTCGCGGGGGCTCAGCCGTTGGATGCTCTCGTGATCCAAGAGTCCACGCTGGCCCTGGCTGACGAAGTGCTGGGCAGCATCCCGCGCCAGCGGAGGCCGACGGTAGGCGCGGCCGCGCAGCGCCGCCAGCGGGATCTCGTCGAGGCAGCCCGCCAGCTGATCGCCGATTCTTACCGACAGTCGCTCACCCTTGACCGGCTCGCCGCCCAGCTCGAGACCTCGCCGTTTCACTTGTGCCGCTTGTTCCGCGAGCAGACCGGGTTCTCGATCCATCGCTACCTCGTCCGCCTCCGTCTCCAGGAGGCCCTGTCTCGTCTCGACGAGGCGCACGGGAGTCTGACGGGGCTCGCCCTGGACCTCGGCTTCAGCAGCCACAGCCACTTCACTTCCGCCTTCCGCCGCCATTTTGGTGTCCCGCCCAGTGCCGCGCGCGATTGTCTGACCCCCGAGCAATTGCGCCACCTGACCCAGCAGCTTGCCTGAGGCTTCGCCGGGTCCCCGGGACCTCGACGCGTCCCGGCCTCTTACTAACCGTCCGTCCAGGGGGGAAGCTCCTCCCGCGTTCACGGCGGGGCAGGACGCTTGAGAGCCAATCTCATCCTCAGTTCCACTTGAGCGTCGTCACCGAATCCCCCGGCAGGGATACCTCGGTCGCTCGCGGGCCGAGCCGCAACTCGACGCGCTGGCGGGCCGCGCCGGCGTTCGTCAGTACCAGGGCATAGGTTCCGTCGGGGTTTCGCGCGGCGACATGCGCGACGGGCTCGGGGCCCCCTTGTGAGATGACCACGACTGCGCCGCGCGCCATGGCACGGGAGTAGTGGGCAAAGGCCCAATACTGTCCGCTGCGCGTCACCGCTTTCGTCTTTGAATGGACGGTCACGAGCCCGCCGCAATCGAATGGGCCGACTTTAGGCTTGCCGGCCTCGTCCAGGGCGATGTTCCAACCCATGATGCACCGTGCGCCGTTGCGCAGGATGCCCGCGAATGTCCGACCCCACTTGACCCAGTCGGTTGGATAGGCGGGCTCCGTGTAGTCGGGGCCGCCTTCGGTCCAGTACATCTCGGCGTCGGGATGGGCGCTGAGCACTTTTTGCATCCACTCCGGCTGGCCCAGATATCCGTGCCACGCCACCGCGTTGCTGTACCTCCGAACAGTTGGATCGTCCAGCTCCGCGATAGCGCGGCCCCAGAGGTTGTAGTTGTGGTCAATCAGCCAGATCTTGCTCTCGATTCCGGCGCGCTCGAGCGCGGGTCCCAGGCTCTTCGCTACAAACCGCACCTCGATCTCTTGTGGAAAGAGGCACGCCGGCATGCTGCTGTCCTGGTCGGTATCGACTTCGTTCTGGGCCGACACCGCGTTCACGAAGACACCCTCGTCTCGGTAGGCTTGCAGAAACTTAACGAAGTAGTCGGCGTAGGCGTCCAGGTAGCGCCTGCGGATAGTTCCTCCAAGCATCGAGTCGTTGTCCTTCATCCAGTTGGGCGGGCTCCAGGGCGTGGCCAAGAGGAAGAGGTCGGGGTTGATAGCGCGCGCTCGGCGGATGATCGGAAGGACAAACTCCCGGTCGCCGTCGATCGAAAAGCGCTTGAGCTGCGGATCGGGCTCGCCCTCGTCGTAACTGTAGACCTTGCGCGCATAGTCGCTCGATCCGATGCATGTCCTGCAAACGCTCAACCCCATCTGCTTGGGATCGAAGAGCTCCTGAAGGAGCGCATCGCGCGCCGCCTCCGGCATCTCGCCGATCACGTAGCAAGCGGCGTCCGTGAACGCAGCGCCGAAACCGAGGATCGGTTGGGCGGCCTGGGCCGGCTCCAAGATCAAGGCATCGGCCGCCGGCCTTGCAGACGCCTGTCGCCACCGGAGCGGCGGCGCAGCTGCGTATCTGTTGTCGCGCGAAGTCACTCGAACGTCGACGTCACTATTCATCGGCGGTCGATCCTCACCTGGGGCGGCTACGGCCAGATTCGCCCGCGTAGCGGCCAGTCCGGCAGCGGCCGTGATCAGAAAGCTTCGGCGGGTCCGGATCGTCATAAGGGCACTCCTTTTGGGCGTAGCCGCGGCCAATCCTCATCAAACCGGGGTAAACAGCCGCTTCGCGAAAGTTCATGCTTCGGGCAAAGGGTGACGGGGCCGCTCGAGCTTCCATGTTCCGCTCTCTGCGATCGGCTGACCATGGCGCGACACGTGCGCGTGGCTCAAGGCCGCGAGAAAGGTCCTAGCAGTTTGTCGCCTCGATGATTGAGAGCTGGCTGCTGGGGCCGAACGCCGGATGGACACGGATCACGGACAGTCCCGCCCCCTCCAGGAGCGCTCGGTACTGGAACTCCGTTCGCTCTGCGCCTCCAAAGCAGGCGAGCATATGGAGGTCGAGGACCTTGGCGAAGAAGGGGTAGTCGTCTGGGGGGAGGATCGACTCGACCACGAGCAGCCGGGCATCCCCGCGCATGGACCGGGCGACCGCCTTGAGAATCCTGTGGCAAGCCTCATCGCTCCAATCGTGGAGCACCAGAGAGAGCAAATAGGCGTCGGCCACGGGCAGGTCGGAGTTGAAGAAGTCTCCCGCCACCCACTCCACCCGGCTCTCCCGGCGAGCTTGACGCTCCACCACCGCCGGGCGGTCGAACACCCATCCCCGGACGCCGGGATGGCGGTCGAGGATGGCGGAGAGCAGGGCCCCGCCGCTGCCCCCCACATCGACGATGCGATCAAACCGGGAGAAGTCGTAGGCTTCGGCCACCGTCTCGCTGGTCAGCCGTGCTTGGCAGGTCATCGCCGCGGCGAAAACGTCCGAGTCCTCCCGATGGGCGTCGAGATATTCGAAGTAGGAGCAGCCGTAAACCTCGTCGAACGCGGGCCGACCATTACGAATGCTCTTTTCGAGCGAGCCCCAAGCACGATAGGGCAACTCCAGCGACAGAACGAGCGCCTTTAACGAGCGCGGATGGTGTTCGAGGAGGAGCCGTCCTCGATCGGTCAGCCCGAAGCGACCGAGACTGTCCCGGGCAAACAGGCCGACGCTGGCCAGGGCGCGAAGCAGCCTGAACAAGGAGCTCTCGTCCACGTCCAGTTCCTCGGCCAGTTCCCGAGGGGCGCGATGGCCGGCCTCTAGAGAATCGGCAATCCCCAGCCGCGCGGCCACTAGGATCGCCTGCGACCACCAGTAGCCGGCTGCCATCTGGAGGACGGAAAGCATGTCGCCGGGGTCGGTCGAGCCCATCAGAGATCCTCCGGCATCAGTCCTGGGATCGAGGTCGCTCGGGACGCCGCAGAAGCGCTTGCCGCCTCAGTCGCAAGGGGGAAGGATGGGCCCATAGTAGCGATCAAGGGCATGGGGCGATTGCGTCCAGTAGCTCTCCCGTGCGAAGGGATAGGTGGGCGTGCCTCCCAGCTTGCCGGACGCGGTTGGGATCAGGAGTCGGCTCCAATCCCCGCGAGCCCCCGCGAGAAATAGCCTCCGGCTCGCTTCGCCCAGGGGGAGTCGCGATCCACCCTCCAGCGAGACCAACGTCCCGGGCCGGCCGCGTAGCACGGCCGCCGGCACCATGGCCGAATCCGCCATCACGACGACGACTTGATCCTCCAGGATTTCCTGGAGCGCCGGTTCGTCGACACGCGTCGGCGGTTCTCGCGGACGGCCGGCTTCCAGCTGCCAGGCCAGGCAGTCCGTCGACACCCCGCCTGCTCCCGGCTCCAGTCGCGACCATGCCTCGGCCAGGGTCAACTCTCCGAGCAAGTAGCGGGCGGCAATTTGCCCGGAGCCAAACGCGAGCAGCCTTAGAGGCGAGATGCCGACCCCCGTCCAGCCTTCGAACAGGCACACGGCAATGACGAAGGCCAGGCGCTCCCCGCTGGGACCGCCGGATTCTTGCGGACGGATGGCGGTCAGTGATTCGAGCTGCGCCCTCTGCGGACCGGGCAGTGAGTCGGCCAGATGTCGCAAGGCGTCGACCGCCGGAGGGTGAGCGTCCCACAACCACCAAGCCTGGACCCCGGGCTGGGAAGCACAGTCGCCCGGCACCACGAAGATTGGGTGGCTTGCCTTGGCGATCATGGCCCGGCTGGGCACCGCGTAGCCGGGCGGGGTGGACGCGCCGCTCGCGAACTCCCGGAGCTGCCGAACCAGAGACGCCCCGTCCTCGCCCAACAGGGCCAGACGATGCGCCAGGTGCGCCCGCCCCGACAGGACCGTGTTCGCGATCTCCAGCATGTAATCCGCGTGGGCCTCCGAGAAGTCCGCCATGGCCGCGGCGGACTCCCTCAAGGCCGTGGGCGTCCGCGCGGAGAGGAATAGCGGGACCGGCGGTCGTTCCTCGCCCACCGACCGGCGGGATGCACGAGCCGGTTCCTGGAGGACGACATGGGCGTTGGCCCCGCCGAGTCCGAAGGAGCTCACCGCGGCTACCCTTGGGCCCTTGGACCGCCACGGCTCAGCGCAGTCGAGCAAACGGCATGGCACGAGCGCGAGCTCGGGCAAGGGCGGGTTGCCGTGCAGGTGGGGAACGAGCTCCCGGTGGTCGATCATTAGGGCCACTTTGATGAGCCCGGCGATGCCCGCCGCGGCCTCGACATGCCCGATGTTGCCCTTGACGGAGCCGAGACAGAGCGGCTGCGCTGGGTCTCGCCCGGTCAGAAGCTCGGCCCGGATCGCCTCGAACTCGATGAGGTCCCCCAGAGCAGTGCCCGTTCCATGAGCCTCCAGGTAGGTGACCTTGGCGGGCGCAACTCCAGCCTGGGCCAGTGCGCTCCGGATAACCCTACCCTGTGCGCCCGGGTTCGGCGCGGTCAGCCCGTTCGAATGGCCGCCGTGATTGATGGCCGATCCGCGGAGCACGGCGTACACGTGGTCCCGGTCGTCGAGGGCGTGAGACAGGGCCTTGAGCACCACGGCTCCTCCGCCTTCGCTCCGCACGAAGCCGTCGGCTCGGTTCGAGAAGGCCTTGCATCGGCCGTCGGCGGCCATCGCACCGACCTGAGAGAAATAGATGGTCGGGCCGGGGGAGAGCATGAGGCTGATGCCGCCCGCGAGAGCGATCGAGCAGTCGCCGGCCCGTATGGCCTGGCAGGCCAGATGCACCGCCGTCAGCGAAGACGAGCAACCGGTGTCGATCACCATGCTCGGTCCCTGCAGGCCGAGGAAGTACGAAACCCGGTTCGCGACGATGCTCAGAGAGATCCCGGTGCCGTAGAACTCATCGATCTGGTTCGGGTCGCCGGCCTGCAGCTCCAGGTAGTCGTTCTGATACGCCCCTACGAATACTCCCGTGTCGGTTCCGGCCAGGCCGTCGGGCGCCTGACCGGCGTCTTCAAGGGCCGCCCAGGCGAGCTCGAGGAAGATCCGCTGTTGAGGATCCACATGAGGCGCCTCGCGTGGCGAGACGTGGAAGAGGGAAGCATCGAAATTGTCGATCTTCTCCAGGACGCCTCCCCGGCGGGTGTTCATGCGTCCCCGCCGCGGCGCGGAAGCTTCATATAGCGCCCCCGTGTCCCAACGACTCGAAGGGATCTCCGCGACGCTATCGATGCCCCCGCGCAGGAGACGCCAGTAGGCGGAGAGGCTCTCGCCGCCGGGAAACCGGCAGGCCATGCCCACAATCGCGATGTCCTCCCCCCCGCCCGCGGATGGAGACTTCCTCGGCCCCCTCCGGGGGGCGGGGTCGACGCCCGCCGACGCTCTTGGCTCGGTACGCACGAGGCTCGCGGCGATATGCTCGGCGATGGCCAACAGGCTCGGCCGCTCCCAGGGCACGGTCCGACCCACCGGCCGTCCCAGCCAGGTCTCGAGGCTCTCAATGAGCTGCAGGGTGCGCAGGGAATCGAACCCGTAAGCGGCCAGGGGACGATCAGCATCGATCGACTCCTCGGGCCGGACCGCGTGCGCAGCCACGCGGGCGACAACAAACTCCAGGACCTCTTGGAGCGAAGTTCCCCCCCGCCCCTGCGATTCCTCACGGGGTGCCGGGTCGGGTGCGCGAACCGCTCCTTCGGCGGCGGCTAAGCTCGAGGGCTGCCAGACCCGGAGCGCCTCCCGCCAGCCCTCGCGATGGCGCCGACTCGCTTCTCGCCGTTGAAGCTTCCCGCTCGAGGTCTTCGGGATCGCGCGCGGCGGCAGCAACACCACGACATAAGGCTCGATCCCTTGGGTCGCGACAACCTCCTCGTATATCCGTGAGCAGAGACGGCCCGAATCGGCCTGGAAGTGTTCCGCGTCGCGGGCCAGATTCACTTCGCAGCAGATCCCGAGGCGCTCTTCCTCGTCCACCTCGAGGGCAAATGCCGCTGTGCACCCGGCACGGAGCGCCAAAGGATCGACCGCCTCCACCGTGCTCTCGATGTCCTGCGGATAGTGGTTCCGTCCTCGAATAATGATGAGGTCCTTGATCCGACCGGTGATGAAAAGCTCCTCCCCGTCTAGGAAGCCAAGGTCACCGGTTCGCAGGAAGGGCCCGGTGTCACCCAGGCGAGCCCCGAAAGTCCGGGCGCTTGCCTCTCCCCCCCTCCAATAGCCGCTGGCCACCGAGGCGCCCCTCACCCAGATCTCCCCAACTCTCCGCTCGGCGAGGGGTTCGACGGTGTCGGGATCGACGATGCGAATCTCCTGATCGGGAAGGCTTCGGCCACAACCCACCACCGAGCGGGGGGGCGGGTGCGCTTCGACGTACACCACGCGCCCTCTCTCCAGCTCCCGGGGATCCACGCCACGAACGACGGGGGCCTCCTCGGGCCGTCCCCCGGACACGGTCGCGCACGCCTCCGCCAGGCCGTAGGACGGCCAGAACGCCTCCCGTCGGAACCCTGCGCGCACGAAGGCCTCACAAAAGCGGTTGATGGTGGCGGCTCGCACAGGCTCGCCGCCGTCGATGACGAGGCGCCAGGTCGAGAGGTCGAGAGACTCGATGTCCCCGGGGGCGCACTTGCGGGTGCAGAGGTCGAACGCGAAGTTCGGAGCGGCGCTGACAGTCGCCCGATAGCGGCTGATGACTTCCAGCCAGCGAATCGGGCGTCGGACGAATACCTCAGGCGACATCAGGACCGCCGGCATCCCGACGAAAGCGGGAAGCAGGTGTCCAATCACCATGCCGAGATCGTGAGACGGAGGAACCCACGAGACGATGCGGTCTTCCCGCCTCATTCCCGTCAGGGCGACGATTCCGGCCAGGTTGTGGAAAAGGTTCCGGTTGGTGAGTACGACTCCTTTCGGCTCGCCTTCGGAGCCGGAGGTGTATTGCAGAAGGAGCGCAGTGTCGGGGGAGGAGTCCGGACGGCGCCAGGCCCGAGCCTCCGCCTCCGAGATCCCGCGGATGTCGATCATCCGCATCTCACGCGTAAGCGGATTCCCCTGGAGAAGGGGGACGAGGTGCTGCCCGGCCTCCGGGGTCGTCAGCACGCAGGCTGCACCCGCGTCGTGGAGCGTCCTCAGGGTTCTGGGGAGAGTGCGCGCCAGGCGGTCGGGTTCCGGGGGGTAGGTCGGAACCGCGATTGCCCCCGCGTAGAAGCAGCCATACAGGCTAACCAGGAAGTCCGGTCCCGGCGCGAGGAAGAGCAGGACCCGATCACCGGCCTGGACCTCCTGCTGAAGTACAGCCGCCACCGCCCTGGACCGCCGATCCAAATCGGCCATGGTTAATCGGCTGGTCGCTTCGCCCGGCTCTATAAACTCGAATCCCCCCGTCCCGTCGCGCTCGGCGGCCTCTTCAATGAGAGTCGACCAACTCTCAGGTGCAGAGGTACGCCCTCCGCCATTCCTGGCGGCGAATCCCCTTCGCCCTTCAAGCATAAATATTAACGTGGATGCTAAGCTCCTTCGGCCCGCTGCGCAAATCGCAACCACCGCTAACCACTGACGCTCATTGCGCAAATCGGCCCCCTGTGTAGACCATCTGGAGGAGAGCGATTGCCCACCAACCTGGCTATCGACGACCAGCTGCTCGCGGAAGCCCTCCGGGTTGGAGGGCTGCGACGCCGCCGAAAGGGCGAGGCGGAGCAGGTCTTGGCGCGGAAGGTAGACGAGTTGCTACCGAGCGACGAACAGGTGGCCGCCCCTGGAATCGTCCTTCAGGAATTGCTGGGCGGAATCGCGGAGCGCTCGCAGTACGAGAGGGTGCTGGCAGGGGTGCGGGCAAGCTTTTCCATTGTTCTGGCCACCGAGGGCGATCACCTGAAGGCAGCGGACATCGTCAACGGAGCACCGGCCAAGGCGGTTGTGCGTTCTGCTCCGGATGCCCTCATCGCTGCCCAGGCGCCGAACCGTCGAGGCGGCCTGCTGACTAGGGACGCCGATTTCGCCAAGGTGACCAAGTTTGCCTGCCTCCGGTTCGCGTAAGGTACGGCTCACAGATCGAGGGGAAAAACGGCCGTGTCAGGTGTCTACGCCGTAGGAGGTTTCGAAGCACTCAAGCCCTTGCGCTCTTGAGAGTTCATGAGTCAACCATCAGGTCCTCATCGCCGGTGTGTCTCGTTGGCTTCCAGCCAGGCATAACAGCGCTCCGCTGAATAGGAGATTGTCGACCGGAACATTCAGTCCACTGCCTACGTCAAAGCCCTGCTGGACGAGGAACGGCACACAGAAGAGGATCGCGGCCAAAAGAACAAACAACCCGCTCCATGTCGCCGCCAGGCGTGCCGCCTTGTTGATGAGCAGGCAGATACCGGCAACTAGGTAGACCAGACCGGTCAAGTAGCCCCACACAGAATGGCCCGGAACAAGATTGGGCGTCAGCTCCCCACCGGGGACCCCCGGAAGAAATGCGGGGTGAAGAAGGTACTCCGCGGCGAAGAACGTTAGGACAATTCCAATAACCATGCGGGCCGGAGAGATAAGCCGATGCGCGCCCCTTGTCCACCAGTCCTGCGGGTGCGTCGCGGCAAATGCCAAAGCACCACAGCTGAAAGACAGGTCCCTAAGAGCCAGCGCCCAGCGAAGGTGGTTGAGAGGGGCGGCCACTACGCTGGGGACATGCATCAGTATCTCAAAGCAGAGAAGCATGACTCCGAACAGGCCGGCGGACAGCCCCGCGTTTTTCTGGACCACGATGCTCAAGCCCCCCAGAATGAGGCACGTTCCCACGAGATAGACCCAAAACGCGTGGGCCGGAATCCAGGCAGGTATGATCCGGCCTACTCCGATGGGATCTAGATAGTGGTCTATGCCAAACACGGCCATGGGCATGGCGATGAACACGGGACCACAAAGAATGATCTTATCCAACGCGTTCGCGTGCGGCGGGGCCTTCTTAGTCGCTATGCTCACGCCCAGAGCCAACAGAAACACTGCCGCGAAATAGGGTGCCAAGGGGTCCCAAGAGAGCCAGAGAGGCAAGCCCAATAGCGCGAGATACAAGAGCGAGAGAGTTGTGAAGCTCACGTTTGACGCTCCTTCCTTCCCTTCATCGGCTTAGCAGTGCTCCCGAGCAGAGACATCCAGGTAAGCCTGGTCCCCTTAGACCCGTCCCTCCGACCTCGTGATCCAGTCGTCTAGACGAGAAGCGACGTCACTATAGAGTCGCGCGTCAACGGTAGCGAGTTCGCAGGCGGCGACATGGCATATACCCCAGAGAGCATGTCACGCAAAAGTCCGCCGCTTGAGCTTCGGTCGCAGATGCTCTGCTTCCGGCGGCGGGCTGGTTCGCTTGACGAACGCCTCCCCCGGGCGGTGTGGCCGGCTTGCAGGGCTTAATCCCGCGGGCCGCGCTGCTGTCGATCCATGCGTGAGTCGAGGGTGCCAGTTCGACCAGCTGGCTGAATGGAGTGTCAGAACATGGACGGCGTGGCGTGGATCCTCTTCGGCGGTGATGAGAGGGGGCCAGCGCTCTTGCCCTAGGATGACGCACTGCTCCTCCCCCTCACCGCAGATACACCTATGTACGTATATGCGTTAGCCGTTCTACGTATATAGGTTAGAGCAAGAACGCATCGATGTGATCTTCCGCCCTTGACCGCGACTAGCCCCTCAAGCACCATGCATCAAGGCCGACGAGTTTCCTCCGACCGCTGGCCGCCGAGGACAGTTGAGCGAGGCTGGCGAAATTCTGCGGTCTTACATCCGCCTGGTCGGGCGGCTCAGCGGAGCCGCGTCGGTCTCCCTCTACGTTCCTCCTGGGTCGGGAGGCGAGAGTGAGATCCTCATTCACGAAGGTCGTCTCGAGCCCCTTCCCGAACTGACCGACGCCAAGAGGGCCGAGGAGTTCCAGAACCGCATCGGCGCCGAGACAGCCAGCCACGACGAAAGCACGATTCGTCTAACCAGCCGACTCGCCGGAGGCATCCTCTGTCGGATCCCGCTGCGGTGGGTGACGCTGCGTCCTGAAGAAGAGGTCCAAGGGCCGGAGCGACGCAAGCGTGATGAAAGACCTCGCGAGGAGATGACAGCCTTGATTGGGATGCGGTTCGAGGCAGATGCCGCCACGGACCCCGGCCCTGGCCGTCCAGGGTTCCCCACCGCCACTGACAACCTCGGCGATGAGAGTTGGTGGAAGGAATTTCTGGGCATCGCCGCCGCCTTCGCGACTCATTCCCGCACGCTCTCCAGAACGCTCCTCGATCAAGTGACAGGCCTTCCGGAACGGCCCGAGTTCCAGGCCCAGCTGGAGGCAGCACTCACTCACGCCAAGAGGACAGGCCTACCGAGCATCCTCCTGCTCCTCGGGCCGGACGACTTCGGCTGGGTCAACGAGCGGCTGGATCGTCGCTCCGGTGACATCGTCCTGCGGGAGATCGCGACCGCGCTTCGAGCAGGCCTTCGTAGCCATGACCATGTCGCGAGGTACGGCGGCGCCATCTTCACCGTCATCCTGCACGATATGCCGATTGCCGATGGTCGGATGGTGGCGGAGAGCCTGGTGCATCGGTTGGGCGATCAGCGATACCACGGCGGCCTCCTTCGTTTGGAGTTCAGTGTGGGAGTGGCGGTTGGCGACCCGGAGATTCCTCCTCCGGAGCTACTCCGACGCGCAGATCAAGCGCTCAGCGCGGCCAAGCGTGGCCACGCCGGCAGCGTCCGCATCTGGGAGAAGGGGTCCGACGTTGAGCACGCGGGGAGCCTAGACCGGCTGCAGGGGATCTTCACCGGCGACAAGGCCAAAGACTACCGGAACATGGGCCTCCTCCTTGACTCGGTGGTTGCGGTGGCGGCCTCGACCGACAGCGCCCAGCTGGCGAGAAGCTTCACGGAGCGGCTCTTCGGGACACTCAACGCTCGGCGGGTGGCTGTGCTCGAACGCTCCGCGGGGGGCACCCTCGAGCTGCTCAGCGGCATGGAGAAGGCAGGCGAAGGCGGTCAGGTGTTCCAGGTAACCGAGCGCGATCTCGCCATCGTCGAGCGGGCCTGCCAGGATCGCAGTTTTGTCTCTGAGACCAGGGCTGAGGGGGAAGGACTGTTGCTCTGCGCGATTCCTCTTTCCCTCCGGGACCGATGCCTCGGCGGCATCGTACTGGAGGTGGCGTCCGCGCACCTCTCCTTCGAGGGTTCAGACCGGCGGTTCCTTGATGCGCTGGCCTCACAAATGGCGGTGGCGCTCGATCGCGCGCGGCTCATCGAGCGGGAGCGTCAGCGGCAGCAGCGGGAGAAGGAACGTTTGGAGACCGAGGTCAAGGACCTTCAGCGTGTCATACACAGCTCTCGGCTCGCGTATCGGTCGCCAGCCATGGAGTCGGTCGTGGCTACGGCACGGAAGGTTGCGTCCACCGACACCACGGTGCTGATCACGGGAGAGAGCGGCACGGGGAAGGAGATGCTGGCCCACACGCTCCACGAGCTCAGCTCACGCAGCGAGAAGCCGTTTGTCGTGATCGACTGCAGCGCCATCTCCCCCACTCTCATCGACAGCGAGCTGTTCGGGCACGAGAAGGGGGCGTTTACGGGGGCCCATGCCCGGAAGCCGGGCCGGCTCGCGCAAGCCCAGGGGGCAACGGTGTTCCTGGACGAGATCGGGGACCTCCCCCTCGACCTGCAAAGCAAACTCCTGCGGTTCGTGCAGGAAAAGCAGTTCACGCCCGTCGGGAGCGTGGTGGCGCGCACGGTCGATGTTCAGATCATTGCCGCGACCAACGCCGACCTGCGGGTGAAAGTGAGACAGGGCAAGTTCCGCGAGGATCTTTTCCACCGTCTGAACGTTGTGTGGTTGCACGTGCCGCCGCTGCGGGAGCGCCGAGAGGATATCCTGCACCTAGCGGGCATCTTCCTGCACCAGTTCGCTGCCCTGTACCGGCGGCCGGCTCATCACTTTACTAGCAAGGCGGAGCGGGCCCTCCTAGCTCACCCGTGGCCGGGCAACGTGCGCGAACTCGAGAATCTCATCCTCACCTCGGTGCTGTTTTGCGACGCTCCGGAGGTCGATGAGGACGATCTGGAAGGTCTCCGTTCCACGCATGGCCCCCCCCAACGCGGACCGGCTCGGATGACGGCCCCGCCTGCTCTGACCTCCTTCGGAGAGGCTGTGGTCAGGCCGGAATCCTCGCGCGACGGGTTGGAACCGGCGGCCCGGCTACGGAAGGCCTTGGCGGACGAGATTGCCGCGGCCCTCAGTTTCGGGCAGGCCGGACTCATTCCCATCGGAAAGTGGCTGGCGGAGGACTTGATTTTGACCGCCGACCGACTCGCGGGCGGCATCTCTCGGCGCGGCGCTGAGCTCCTCGGACTCCCCGACACGACCTACCGGCGCCAATTGCAGAGCGCGGCCAGAAACCGTGCAGCCGGAATCTCCGTCCGCTCCGCATGTTGGCCCGCAGTGCTGAGCGTGCTTGAAGACTTCATCCAGGCCCGACAGGCAGGGACGGACGCGTGCCAGTGGGCAGAGGCCTGTCTGCTGGTCGAGACCAAGTCCGCGGCACCCGGCGATCTGCAAGCGGCAGCCGCCCTTCTCGGGGTTACCGAGCCGACGCTGCTGCGCCGAATGACACAGCTCGCCCACCATTTCTGAGAATCGGCGCGCCGAAATACTGGCGCATTGCCCCCCTCCCCCACCCATCCCCCTCATCACCGCCAACCCCTAACTCATAAGCCGGTTGCGGGATGTTGCTCTCTGGTCCGAGCTCAGGGTCGTGGCACCGCTCTTGCTTCCTGAGCGCTCGCCAGGAAAGGACCAATGAACCAGAGACCCCGAGGTCGTAGGCAATACTTTGTTGGCGGCGTCGTTGCCCTTCTCATCTCAGTTGGGGCTACCCATGCCCTTCCCGCCCACGGCCACGGGTACTCCCACCGGAATCGGGAGAAGATCAGCGCCAAAGCTTCCGAGCAAGCAAACGAAAAAGGGGCCTCCACGGTCGACGTGATCGTGCGCTTTCGCCAAGCCCCGGGAAACCCCGAGCACGAGCTCGTGAGGGGGTTCGGGGGCAGGGTCGGGCACCACTTTCGTCCCTCCTCCCGCTGGATGGCGGTGCGCATCCCCGCCGCGAAGCTTGAAGAGCTCGGGCGCCACCCCGCGGTCGAGTTCGTGGCCAGCGATGCGGCGGTGAGGTCCAAGCTGGACGTGGCTCGACAGGCCGCGGATGCGCCCCCGCTGGGCGTGGCCGAGAACGTCCTAAAAGGCGCGGGAGTCACGATCGCCGAGGTCGATTCCGGAGTTGCGCCGCACCCCGGCATCCAGACCTTGATTGCTGCTGTTGACTTCGTTGGGAGCTACGATCCGAGCTTCTCTCCCGCGAATAGCGTCGACCCAAATGGCCATGGCACCCACGTCGCAGGGATCCTAGTGGGTACGGGCAGCAACTCAGACCAGAATCGCCTCGCGGGCATCGCCCCCCAAGCGAGTCTCGTCTCGGTTCGGGTACTCGATGGCAACGGCGGCGGCAAGGCCTCCGACGTCCTCGCCGGCCTGCAGTGGGTCCTCGCCAACAAGAGCGCCTTCGGCATCCGGGTCGTCAATCTGTCGCTCGGGCACCCCGTCTACGAACCAGCCGCCCTCGATCCCCTCGTTCAAGAGGTGGATAGCCTCTGGGACGCTGGCATCGTCGTCGTGTGTTCGGCTGGAAATGACGGACGCTCCGGAGACGGGACGATCAGTAGCCCCTGCAATTCCCGCAAGGTCATCACCGTCGGCGCCCTCAACGACCAGCACACGCCGGATACCGCGGACGACACCGTCGCCTCCTACTCTTCCCGGGGGCCCACACGCCTCGATCTCGTGGCCAAGCCTGACCTCCTCGCCCCGGGGAACAGGATCGTCTCCGCTCGCGCGGCCGGTTCCTACCTCGACCTAATGTTCCCCGACCGGCGGGTGGCGGGCGATCCCGCCCAACCCAACGACCTCCAGTACTTTGAGCTCTCCGGGACGAGCATGGCGGCACCGATGGTCTCGGGGACGGCCGCTCTCATGATTGAGCAGGAACCAGGCCTGAATCCGGGGACGGTCAAGGCGCGGCTTATGCTCTCGGCCACAAAGGCGGCGGTGGGGAGTCCCTTTACGGTCGGAGCCGGAGCCCTGGATATCCTGGGCGCTCTCCGCGCGACCGGACAGGTCGCGGATGCTCCCTCCCCGCTCGTGTCCGCGGACGCCGCAACCGGCCAACTGGTGTTCGAGAACCCGGCCGTGCTGTGGTCAAACAGCTCTTTCTCCCTCATGACGCTTTGGTCGCCGGCGATCCTCTGGACCGACCCCACCCAGTGGAACCAACCCCTGGTTTCTTCCTACGGCGTGCTCTCGCCGGACACTACGGTATCCCCGTACGTCCCCATGTTCCCGACGGTCGTGCCCACGGCCACGATCTGGCCCGAGAGCATCCTGTGGAGCGAGGCCGTGATCTGGCCCGATGGCCCCGCTGACATGCCCGTGGACAGCCTGGACGTGTTGGTCGACGATCCCTAAGCAGCGCGCAGAATCATATCTGAGAGATGGTCATCCGTCGTTTCGAGGCGCAACGTGACACAACCCGCGATGGCAATACTAGACACAATTAACGTGCTGGCGGGCCGTGCGAGCTCCCCCCAGCGGCGCTTGGCCCTGCTCGCGGGCCTCGAAGGCTCAAGCCCCAAGGGCCCGGGCCGCTGGCTTAGCAGCTCGGGCTTTGAGGTGGTCAGCGCCGACGACTTCGCGCACGCTCTCGAGCTCTTCGATCGGCTCCGCCCGGATATCGTCCTCGTGGACATGACCTTCCGCAACATCAACGCGCAGGGCCTCTGCCGGGCCTTGCGCCAGCGGCCCGACCGCTCGGACGTGCCGGTACTCGCGTACTGCGCAGGCCGCCAAGACGTCGAGGCTGCCTTGGAGGCGGGCGCCAACGATGTCCTCGAGCGCCCCTTCCACGGCCGCGTGGCCTGCCTGCGAGCCCTACAGCTCGTCCGGCTCGCCCAGGCATCCTCCGAGTTGGGTGGAGCGCGGGCGGAGATAGAGCGCCTCCGGAAGGCCAATGAGGAAGAGCGTCGCGAGAGGTCGTGGCGTGAGCACTTCGATGCCCTCACCGGCCTGCCCGACGGCGAGCGCTTTGAGCGCGCACTCGAAGGCGCCCTCGGGGCCGCGTCCGAGAAGAGTCAGGTGACGGTGGCGCTCTTCGACATCGAGCATCTCGTCATCGTCAACACCCGGCTGGGGCGCGCTCGAGCCAATTCCGTTCTGCAGCAGGTCGCACAGCGTCTCGTGGCCGGGCTCCGCTCCGAGGAGGTGTTGCGCTCCACTGCCGGCCCGTCGATGTCGATGGCGGCTCGCTTGGGGGGTGGACTCTTCGCGGCCCTGCTCACGGGGCTACCGGGATGGCAGGAGGCCAAGGGCATCGTCCGCCTCTTGCTCGACCGCCTCTCTGGCCGTTATGTCGCAGGAGCAGAGGAGATCCTCCTGTCCGCAAACGTTGGTGTAGCCGTCGCCCCCAACGACGGGCTGACCGCCGAGAGCCTGCTCCAGAAGGCCGAGCTGGCGGTTCGGGAGGCCGGGGAGAGCGGCGGTGCAATCCGCTTCTATCGACAGTCGGCTCACCGCATGACGGAGCGCAGCCGCGCTATCATCCGGCTGCTCCCCAGTGCGCTGGCTCACGGTGACCTTCGGCTGCATTATCAGCCCTTCGTTGAGGGGTCGTCGTCGCGCATCTGCGCGGCGGAAGCGCTCCTCCGCTGGGAATGCCCGGAGCTTGGCCAAGTCCCACCGGCAGAGTTCGTCCCCCTGGCCGAAGAGGCCGGCCTCATGGTATCGATCGGCACCTGGGCGCTCCGGACAGCTTGCCACCAGGTCCGGAGCTGGCTCGACCAGGGCCTCTCTCCAAGCCGGATCTCGGTCAATGTCTCGCTCTGTCAGCTCATGCGCGGCGATCTTGCGCAGGTCGTGCGCGAGTGCCTGGACGAGACCGGCATCGACGCCTCCCTGTTGGAGCTCGAGCTGAGTGAGCGCGGGGTACTGCGAAGCGATCCAGAGATCCTGCGCCAGTTGCACAGCATCCGCGATCTTGGGGTGCGGCTAGCCATCGACGACTTTGGCACCGGAAACTCCGCGGTCGTGTACCTCAAACAGTTCCCCATCGATGTCCTTAAGATCGACCAGTCGCTGATACGGGGAGTTGCGAGCTCCCCCGAGGACGCTGCCATCACGAGCGCCACTATCGCCATGGCCCGCCAGCTTGGCCTGCGGGTGGTAGCGGAGGGCGTGGAGGAGGCGGGCCAGGTGGACTTCCTGCGCCGCCACGGGTGCAGCGAATACCAGGGGTTTCTCTTCTCACCTGCCGTCCCTGCGGAAGCCTTCGCCGGGTTTCTGCGGAATGGACTGGCTTCGGATCCCATTTCATGACCCGTCTTGAGAGGAACGGAAAGATGACAGCCGCTCACCCTCGCGTCCGAATCCTGGGATCCCTGGCCCTGACCACTCTGTGGTTGGCCGCGCCCGCCGCGGCCGCTTCCCTCCGACCCATCCGCTTCGATCACCTCTCTTTGGAGGAGGGGCTCTCGCAGTCCACGGTCATGGGGATCGTTCAGGATCAGCGCGGGTACATCTGGCTGGCTACCGAGGACGGCCTCAACCGCTTCGACGGCGTCTCTTTCAAGGTGTACAGGCACGATCCGGCGGACACCGCTTCCCTGCCGAGCAGCTTCGTGTGGGGAGTGGAAGAGGACGCCTCCGGTGACCTATGGGTGGCTACGAGCGATGGTCTGGCCCGGTGGCAGAGGGCCACCGATCGCGTCGTGCGGGAAGAGAAGCTGGCCGGGCGACATATCCGGGCGCTGCGCTTTGACCCAAAGAAAAAGGCGCTTTGGATCGGCACCCGCGATACGGGGCTGCTCCGACTCGATGTCACTTCTGGTGAGCTGCGTCATTACGCGCACGATGCTGCCGACTCAGGGAGCCTCAGCGACGATCGGATCTACGCCATCTACCTCGACGGCCAGAGTCGGCTCTGGGTGGGCACCGACGGCGGCCTCAACCTCCTGGGCGACGACGGCAAGCGATTCGAGCACTTCATCCAGAACCCAGCTGAGCCCTCCAGCTTGAGTGATCCCAAGGTGCGGGCCATCTTGGAGGACGACCGGGGCGCGCTCTGGGTAGGCACCTCCACCGGCGGTCTCAATCGCCTGAATGCCGCCACCCGTCGCTTCGATCACTTCCGGCACGATCCGAACACCCTCGGGAGCCTCGCTCACGACCAGGTGCGGGCGATCCTTCAGGACGCGGACCATCGCCTATGGGTAGGCACCGGCCAAGGCCTCGACCTGTTCGAGCCGAGCCGCCAGGCGTTTGCTCACTACCGTCACGATCCCACGAACCCGTCAAGCCTGGCCGATGAGCACGTGCTGGCCCTCGCCCAGGACCGCGGCGGGGTGCTGTGGGTGGGGACCAGGCTAGGGGGGGTGCACAAGTGGAACCCCTTGAGCTGGCAGTTCGGCCACGTGGCCCCCGATGCCGAGAACCCGACCGGACTTGGCAGTGGCCACGTCACGTCTTTCTCCGAAGACCGGACGGGCCGCCTTTGGATCGGAACCTTCGACGCCGGGCTGTACGTCATGGAGCGCACGACGGGGGAGATGGCTCCCTATCGTCACGACGCGAAGAACGAGCGCAGCCTGGGCAGCGACCAGGTCATGGTCTTGCGGCACGACCACCTGGGCAATCTCTGGATCGGCACTCTCGATGCCGGGCTCAACCGGTTCGATGCCGCTAGCGGCCAATTCAAGCGCTATCGGAGCGATCCCAAGCAACCGGAGGGCCTCAGCGCCAACGGCGTGACCTCCATCCTGGAGGACCGCGAGGGTAAGTTGTGGCTCGGGACCTATGGTGGGGGTCTGGAGCAGTTCGAACCCGAGAGCGCGCGTTTCACTCACTTCCGGTTTGATGCCCGGAACGCGGCGAGTCTGAGCGGAGACCGGGTCTCAAGCCTCGCGGAGTCGGCTGACGGCCATCTGTGGATAGGCACCATGGAAAAGGGGCTGAACCTGCTCGACACCCGGACGGGCCGCTTCCAACGCTTCGGGCACCGGGCAGGGGACTCCGGCAGCTTGGCTTCCGACGCCGTCCACACCCTCTTCGTGGATGCGGCGGGTGGCCTCTGGGTCGGCACGCACGGCGGCCTCAGCCACCTCCCCCCAGAAGGGACGTCCTTCCAGACCTTCACGACCCGGAACGGCCTCCCTAGCGACGTCGTCTATGGCGTGCGCAGCGACCAACAGGGTCGTCTCTGGCTCAGCACGAACAACGGCCTCTCGTGCTTCGATCCTCGCAGCGGCCAGGTCACCAACTACGACGTGAGCGATGGGCTTCAGAGTACGGAGTTCAATTTCGGCGCTTGGCACCAGAGCCCGAGCGGGGAGCTCTTCTTCGGCGGCCTCAACGGATTCAACGTCTTCCGGCCCGACCGGCTCCGCCGTACGGCCGTGGCGCCACCGGTCGTGCTGACCTCGGTGAGTGTGGGACATAAGCCGGTTGCGGGTCCGGCCGATGAGACCAGACGCCTCAACCTGGGGTTCCGCGACAAGGTCGTGGGCTTCGAGTTCGCTGCCCTCGATTTCAGCGCGCCCCACCGCAACCGGTTCGCCTACAAACTCGAGGGCTTCGACCCCGACTGGGTCCCCCTCAACGGGCGACGGAGCGTCACCTACACCAACCTCAATCCCGGCCATTACAGCTTCCGCCTGCGCGCGGCGAACCGTGATGGTCGATGGAACGAGGACGGACTGGCGGTAGGGATCGACGTGGCAGCGGCGCCCTGGGCGACACGCTGGGCGTTCACCGGCTACTTCCTCTTGCTCGGCGGGAGCGTGCTGGGACTGGTCCGCATTCAGCAACGAAAGCTCGACCGGGAGGCCGAATACGCGCACATGCTCGAGGTCCGGGTCGAGGAGAGAACGCGCGAGCTATCCGAGCGGCAACTTGAGCTGGAGCGAGTGAACCACAACCTCGCCCAGGCCAGCATCACCGACTCCCTCACCGGCTTGGCCAACCGTCGCTTCCTCACCGAGTACCTCGAGAAGGAAGTGGCGCTCCTCCACCGCCGCTACCGCCGGCTAAGCGAGGAGACACCGCCGGTGGAGCTGCTCGATCTCGCCTTCCTAATGATTGATCTCGATCACTTCAAGACGATCAACGATTCCGTTGGCCACGCCGCGGGTGACGCGGTCCTGCGACAAATGAGGGAGCTCTTAGAGTCCGTCAGCCGCAGCTCGGACATCATTGTCCGCTGGGGAGGCGACGAATTCTTGCTGGTGGCCAGGGAGCTGAGCGGCGACGGTCTGGCCGAGTTGGCGGAGCGGATCCGTCATCGGTTGGCGCAACACGCCTTCGACGTCGGAGAGGGCCGAGTGGTGAGGACCAGCTGCTCGGTCGGCTTCGCCTGCTACCCGTTCTTCAAGGAGCAGCTCGACGCCCTCAGTTGGGAGCAGGTGATCAGCGTGGCCGATCGGGCTCTATATGTCGCCAAGGCCAGTGGTCGCAACTCGTGGGTCGGCTTCCACCCCGGCATCGCCGCTCTCCCCATCCAGAGCCTCTTCAGCTCGATTTGCCACGGCACCCAGCAGCTGGTGCGGGACGGAGCCCTGCGGGTGTCGAGTTCCCTGACCGGCCTCCGCAATCTCGTCTGGGAGACCCCGGCCCGGGAAACGGCCAACGGCTAGGTTCCTCACGCCCTAGGCTCACCGAAGGCCCGCGCTTAACTGGATAGGTACGGGTCCAATGAGATACTTGCGCGCGGTTCGCTAAGCGGGGCCGCGCTCCGTGCCACCCATACCAGGACGTGGACGACGCCAAGGAGCTCGGCCCTGGGCTTGGGCGGCACCGCGGTGCAAGGGCCGGGAATCGTGATGGCGTCTCTGGGCCCGCATCAAGGCCAGGCGCTGGCCCAGAGGAATCTCCAGCTTCTCGGCCGGCTTCATGGTGTAGTCGAAACCGGGGAGCGTGACCCGGGGGAGACGGGTGCCGAGGACCCGTTCGATGCGGCTCACGTTGGCTTCTTCCTCGGGCGACACAAAGAGGAAGGCGTCGCCCGTCAGCTCGACCCGGCCCGTCCGTCCCACGCGATGGACGTAATCCTCCGGGGAATTGGGGACGTCGAAGTTGATGACGTGGGAAAGCGCCTCCACGTCGATGCCTCGGGCCGCGATGTCGGTGGCGACCAGAACCGGGAACTTGCCGGCCTTGAAGTCGCTCAGGGCCGCGGTCCGTTGGGCCTGGCTCCGGGTGCCGTGGATGCGCCCGGCGGACACGCCGTTGCGCGCCAAGTAGTCCGCCAAACGGTTGGCGCGGTGCTTGGTTCGGGTGAAGGCGATGACGCTCCGGATCTCCCCTCGCTTGATGAGCTCGACCAGCAGTGCGGACTTCAGCTGAGCCGGCACGGGGTAGGCTGCCTGCGTGATGCCCACCGCCGGGGTCACCTTGCGCTCGAGGCTGATGGTGGCCGGGTCCCGAAGCAACTCCCGGGCCAGGGTCACGATCTGCGGAGGCAGGGTGGCCGAGAACAAGAGCGTCTGCCGCTTGGCCGGGATGTGCTTCAAGATCCGCTTGATGTCGGGAATGAAGCCCATGTCGAGCATGCGGTCGGCCTCGTCGAGGACTAGCGTCTCCAGGCCCTGGAGGCGGGCATACGGGAAGCGGAAGTGATCGAGCAACCGGCCCGGGGTAGCGACGATGATGTCGACGCCCCTGCGGAAGGCATGCTCCTGGGGGCCCATGCCAACGCCGCCGTAGATGGCGGCCGCCGAGAAAGGCGTGTGCACGGCTAGGGCCTTGGCATGGTCGGCGATCTGCTGGGCCAGCTCTCGCGTGGGGGTCAGAACTAGGGCCCGAGTCGTTCCCCGCGGCTTGCCCGAGAGGCTGTGGAGGATGGGCAGGAGGAAGGCCGCCGTCTTACCGCTCCCGGTGGTGGCGCAGGCGAGAACATCGCGACCCTCGAGGGCCGGCGGAATGGCCTCCTGCTGGATCGGTGTGGGACGCGGAAAGCCGAGCGTGCGGACGCCACGCACCAAGTTGTCGTGGAGACGGAGTTGCGCAAAGGGCAAGGGAGTAAGACCTTTCGACATGACCGGCCATTGGGTTTGAAGAACGGGGGAGTGCCGGGAGGCCGCCGTCCGCGCGGCTCCCTGATGGAGCGCGAAGCACCGTCAGTATCTCACATCCCCGGGCCCAACGCGAATTCGACGGCTGGGGGGCTCAGTCCGGAAGCCACGGTCGCCCCGTCTCAAGAATCGGGTCTACCTTGATCGCCTCGAATGGTCCCTCCCCGATCAGGCCTAGGCGGCGATCACCTCGGAGGGGCGGAGGAGGTGCTGGCGGTACTCACGCCGCTCGGCCGGACCGAGAGGGCGTCGGGGAGCGGGGGCGCGTCGGCAGTGACGGCCACGTTGAGCCGAGTACCGCAACTGCTTGTTCTTTTGCATAGCCTCCGGACACGCTATCCTCTGTGCGCGGCAAACCAGTGTCACCAAAGGCAATATCACCCGTAGAGACTCCCCACGCAGGGCTTGCCCGCGCGGACCCAGCCCGGAACGCGGGGGGGGGGTTGCTCCTCATGGTGACCGTCGTTGCCAGCGTTCTGTTAGGGTTCCGGCCCGGAGTCTCTCCCGCGCAGCCCGGGCTTGATCCTTCTTGCGCGTTTGCTGCCAACTACGCAGCTGTGCGAGGCCAGCGTTGGGGACAAGAGTTCATTTCCACTCGCGGGCCATACGGCTGGGTCCTGCAGCCCGTGGATCTTGGCGACATTGCGCCGTACTGGTTCCTAACCCAGATGGTTCTCGCCGCTGGGCTAGGGGTCGCGGCGGGAACCTATGTGTGGTCGGCGCCGGGGTTGGGGAGGGTCGGGCGCGTCCTGATGGGCCTGTCCCTGACCTACGTCGTGCACCTTGCCTTTTGGGACGAGTACCGCTGGTTCGCCTTGTTTCTGCTGCTCTTCCTCTTGGGTGTTCATGGCCAAGGCCGAGTGGGCCTCTTCGCGTCTGCCTTGGCCAGTGTCCTGGCGGGCTTCTTTCTCCTCATGAGGGTCTCGCTTGGCGTGGGCGCCCTCTTGGCGGTTGGCCTAGGCTGTCTGCTCCAGCGACGGGCCTCAGCAGTTATCTCTCGTCTGCTGTTAGTCAGTGGGTTTTTTTCCGCTGGCCTGCTGGTTCCCTGGGCGGCGCGATATGGCACTACTCGCGGTCTGGCGACTCATCTCGTTGTGAGTAGGGCGATTGCTTCAGGCTATTCCTCGGCCATGAGCCTCGCCCTGGAAGGTTGGGAGGTGGCGGCCGGGAGCTTCCTCGTCTTCTTCCTGCTTCTGGCCGCGTGGGCCGTCTTTCAGAGGCACGGCCGGGCATGTCTCTCGCTCGCCGGGTGCAGCTTCCCACTGCTGGTGACCTGGAAGCATTCCGTGGTTCGCCAAGACGTACACGCGAGAGTCCTCGTCCTTTTCGGGCTTGTCATCGTAGCTGTGCTCATCACCGATTCACTGACCGCGGAGCGTAGGTGGCGTGCTTCGCCCATCCTCGCCGGGGCTGTTGTGTCTTTGCTTGTGGCTTGGCTTCACTCTCCTGTCGACGACGGCCCTCCGGTGCAGACCTTGGTAAGAGCGCTGACCCAACCCCTCGGCCTGCCGGGGGTCGCGGGCTTGGAAGCCCTGGTTCAACTGCAGCATCATCGTGCCCATCTTGCCCAGCTTTCGATAAGAGCGCTCGAGCCGCTCGTGCTACCTACGGCTGAACGCGCGGTTCTCGCAGATTCCACGGTAGACGTGTACCCCTGGGAAGCTAGCTATGTGGCCGCCAATCATCTGAATTGGGCGAACCGCCCGTTTCCGACCTCCTTTCAAACCTACAACCCAGCGCTCGATCGGCTGAACGCGTCATTCTTCGACTCCCCGCGCCGACCGCAGCGGTTGCTGTGGCACAAGACCCCGGGCGAGCTTCTCCGCACACCGGGCGCAGCCGGCGTCGCCAGCATCGATGGCCGACACCTCTTTTGGGACGAGCCGCTCACCCTGGTGTCCATATTGAACCACTACGAGTTGGTGAGCGCCGGGAGTGTGTTCCTGCTTGCACCAAGGGCGGAACCGCGCTTCCTGTCAAGACGGCAGATCGCGACGCTCACGGTCCCGTGGGGGGCCTGGACCCCGGTCCCCGACCGGCCCGGCGTCATACTCGCTGAGATTGGCCTTCGACGTCCCCCATCCGCTCAGCTCCGGCGTTTGCTCTTTCGGGAGGAGGAGATGTCCATTGACGTTCGATTCAGAGCCCGGCGGATGATTCACTGCCGCTTCATTCCGGACCAGGCTGCCAGCGGGCTGTGGATCAGCCCGCTTCCCCACAATGCAGCTAGCCTGGAGGCCCTGCTCAGCGGGGCACTCCCCGAACAGGGGCAGGTGGCAGAGATCCGGTTCTGGAACGGGTGGCGAGGAGTGTCGGCACCCGATCTTCGCATCTCATGGGTGAACTTGGAAACGCGGGCTTTCAGCGCGTCGAGTCCCCTCGCCGTTTCCGACCGAGTGACCCCGTGAACCGGCAAGATCCTCGGTGCGGCTGCAATTGAGGTACTTCGCCCCCGAGGATGATCCCCCCAAAAAGGAATCAGTCCCCTCAACACCTGCAGCCAGGGGCGGGGATGGCCGCACCTCCCTCAACCCTCTGGTTGAGGCTAGTCGGCACCAATGCAGCCCCTCGGGCCGCACTCCACGAGAGGCCAATGGACTTCCAGCGCCGGATGCCATTCACATCCCGAGTCCGCCGGCAGCTCCTGCCGTCCTTCCGGATGCGTCGGGCGAGAGACTCGACTAAGATTCACGTCGACCCGACCCCTCGGGGGGCGAGCCACTCGAGGCGCGCACCCTCCGCGGGCGCGTCCACCGGGGACGGGCGGGCGGGGCCGCGAACGGCGGCCCCTCAGTCACGAGCGGGGTTACCTGGCTCAACGTGCACGCCATCACGGACGGTTCGGGCGTTGCCGGCACCGAGTTCACGCGCTTTGCGGCACAGGGCGCGGCCGTGGGGCTGTGCTGCTCGGTCACTGGGTAGCCCGTTTCATTGCTCGATTTGCGAGAAGCCGCCGGAATCGATTCCAGATCCGTGGCGGGGCACTGGGCTGGCCTCCCCGGTGGAGCGGAGCCACCGATCAGCGCCTACTGCGGGCTGGGCAGCCCAGGCGGAGCAGGAAGGCCGGCCGGTCGATTCGTCGATTCATCAAAGTCCACCGAGCAACGCACCCTTTGCTTCCTGAAGGCGATGTCATGAAGACCAGTTACCCTCAACAAAGCTCCGCACAAAGGCGACTACGCTAGCGCGCATGGTATCGCGCTCCCTTGTCGAGACTCTGCTTCCGCGACGGCCCGAGCTCGACCGTGCCGCCCGCGCGCGAGTTCTCTCCGACGTCACCGACTTCGTGCAGCAGGCACTCGCCATGGCGCCTTGGCATTTGCGCATTGGCGTTAACGTTCTCACGCTGTGCCTAACCGCCTGGCTCTCAATCTACCTTGGCCTCACGCGTCTCCGCGCCATCACCCACGACATGGGAGAGCGTGCAATCGAGCTCTTTGAACGCATGCCGAATCCTGCTCCGGGTCTGGTCCGGCTCTACCGCTCGCTAGCCATGCTCGCCTTCTACGACCATCCAATCGTGATGGCTCTAATGGGGATCGAGTCCAGCGAGGAGCGTCAGACCCGCTTTCGAGAGCTACGCCGAGGACTGGACGCAGGGATTCGATGAGCCCGTCTTATCGGCTTGATGGACCGGTCGAGACCGCTTGCGATGTCGTCGTCATCGGCTCCGGTGCCGGCGGAGCGTGTGTTGCCGCAGTGTGCGCGGAGGCCGGTCTCGACGTCATCATGCTTGAGGAAGGCCCTTTCGTGCCTACCGAGCAAAAGCCGGCCCGCCTCACCACCGCGCTGCTGCGTCAGTGGCGCTGCAGCGGGCTCACCGCGGCACTCGGGCCGACGCCGGTGGCCTATGCCGAGGGTCGCTGCGTTGGCGGGAGCACGGAGATTAATGCCGCGGTGTTTCAGCGGACGCCGGACGAGCTGCTTGAGCGCTGGGCCCAGGACTATCGCATCGCCGATTTCGGCGCGGCAGCGCTGGCACCGCACCTCGATCGCGCGGCGAGAGTCGTTAACTCTTCTCTGACCCGGGGTCCGCTCGGTCGCGCTTCCGAGATCCTGCATGAGGCCGGAAGGAAGTTGGGGTGGCGTGCCACCCCCCTCGAGCGCGGCCAGCGGCATTGCGTCGGCACAAACATGTGTGCACATGGCTGCCCCACCGGCGCCAAGCAATCGATGAGCAACACACTACTCCCGGAGGCCCTGGCGCGGGGTATGCGCCTCTTCGCGGAGTGCCGCGCGACCCATCTGGTCGTGCGCGGTCGCCGGGCGATCGCGGTCGAGGCGATCGGAATGGGCGCGGACGGGCGGCGCCACCGAGCCACTTTACGACCTCGACTCGTGTTCCTCTGCGCGGGGGCCATCCACACTCCGGCAATCCTTCGGCGGAGCGGGCTCAAGCGCCACGTGGGCGATACCCTGAGGATGCACCCGACCCTGAAATGCGTGGCGCTCTTCGACAAGCGGGTCGGGGCGTCTGACAGCCGGTTTCCCCTGTATGCGATCAGCGAGTTCATGCCGGATCAGCGACTGGGTGGGTCGATTGTGACGCCCGGATTCTTTGGCATGATGTTGTCGGATTACTGGCAACATCGGAAGGATCTGGTTGCGGCGATGGACCGGGCGGGGGCGTATTACGCTATCGTTCGGGGTCAGGGCGTGGGCCGCATCAGGACGCTGCCGGGGGCGGTCGAACCAGTCGTTAGCTACAGGCTGGCGCCCCTTGATTGGGAAAACCTCGCAAAGGGGCTTGCCCGTATCGGTCGCGCCATGTTCGCGAGTGGCGCCACCGTCGTCTATCCCAGCATACGCGGCCACGCCGGGTGGCGCCGGCCCGAGGAGTGCGACGAATTCAATGTCAGGGGGCTACCGCAAAATCGAACCAGTCTAATGACGGTCCACCTGTCCAGCTCGTGCCCGCTGGGAGGTGACGATAGGCGCTCGGCAACTGACTCCTTCGGCCGCCTTCATGGCCACGAGAATGTCATCGTGGGCGACGCCAGCCAGCTTCCGGAAGCGCCCGGGATCAATCCCCAGGCGACGGTCATGGCGCTCGCTTTTCGAGCCGCAGAGCATGCCTTGGCTGGAGGACACGAGTTGTCTCGTCGCGCTTCTGCAGAAGCCAACCGGTGAGCGATCGGAGGATACTCGCCCGGTACGACGCGATCACGGTGGTGGAGACCGATCTAGACCGCGCAGAGCACCGCGGCGGTGGCCGCCGGGTGGGTCTCACGAGCCCGAGCCCGCCGATGGCACTGCTGACGACCGTCTAGACCAAGCCGGACGCCCCTTCGAAACCCGAAGTAGCGGGAAAGTAACGGAACCGCCCGCCCCCCCCGTTCTCGAGGAGGGACTTGAAAGCTGTGACTTGAAGGCTGTTGACATTCTCGCCCGCCTTAGGCTATAACCTGACTCCTCCCTCCGATCGCTTTAGGTCTTTAATCGTCCGCGGGTGGACGGCGTGATGGGACGACGCGCTAACCCGACGACTCCCCGACGAAACCCCGCCTCGCCGTTGCTGGCCGTTGGTCTCGTCTGCTCTCTTGCCCTCGCGGGGCCCTTCGAAGTGCGGGCCGCGACGCCCAGCCCTGCGCCGTCAGGCCCCACGTCTCCGGGCTTGGGGTCCGACGAAGATCCCGACATTCCGCCCTTCCTCCGCGACATCGACAAGGAGACCTACCTACGCCTCCGCGATGCCTTCATCGGGATGCTGCGGGGGTTCGACGACGCGAAGCTGCTCCCCTACAACCCGCGCCAAA
Source organism: Vicinamibacteria bacterium (assembly GCA_035570235.1). NCBI lineage: Bacteria > Pseudomonadati > Acidobacteriota > Vicinamibacteria > Vicinamibacteria bacterium. Next base: position 81,674 of record DATMML010000030.1, read on the forward strand.
GAGCGCTCGAGTTTTTGGAGCGCCAGCCCAAGTTCAGCGTGACCGCCCGTCCCACCACCCTTCCTCTGGCCAGCACCACGACCTGGACCGCGATCGGCCCCGCACCCATCCCCAACGGGCAGACCGAGGGCGTGTCGAACCCCGTGACCGGCCGCATGACCGCCCTCGAGATCGATCCCACCAATACCAACCGGATTTATCTCGGCACCGCTTTCGGAGGCGTATGGCGGTCCCTCGACGGAGGGACGAACTGGACCCCCATCTTTGATAGCGCTCAGTCCCTCGCCATTGGCGCCTTGGCTCTCGCTCCCTCCGACCCTACGATCCTCTACGTTGGCACGGGGGAGGCGAACGGCTCGCTAGACAGCTTTGCCGGGGTGGGCCTCTACCGCATCGACGCCGCTCCCACGACGGCGACCCTCGTGGGGCCGATCAACCCCGTCCGGAACTACACCGCCGGCGACGGCACCACGCCCATAAGCAACCCTGTCTTTAACGGTCGGTCCGTCAGCCGGATCCTCGTTCACCCCACGGACCCCGCCACCCTGTTCGTGGGCACGGCAGGGGGGGTGATCGGTGAAGGGGGCGACGTTGCTTTGGGCGGCAGCATCCCCCCCCTGGGCATGCGGGGCCTTTACCGCCTGGGCAACGCCACGGGAGTGCCTGCCTCGGTCACGGTCGTCAAGCTGGCCGTCACCACCGCCGGCAGTGGCTTCGACACCCCGAACACCGGAAACCGGAACGTTTCCGATCTCATCTTCCCTGACCCCGCGGATCCCAATCAGCTCGGGGTCTGGATCCAGGGCACGGCCAACCCCAGCGACGGGGGCATCTACCGCTCCAGCAACGCCCTGGCTGCCACCCCCACCTTCAGTCTTGTTCAGGGCACCACGGCGCCCGGTTCGGGAACCGTGCGGGGAGTCTTCGCCGGCTACAAGCAGGCCTCCACCCCGAACCTGGTCATCTATTCCGCGGCCGGCGAGTCCGTGACGGGGACGGGCTGCAACGTCGCTGGAAACGCGGGCGCCCTTAGAGTCTCGATCGACGGGGGTCTCACCTGGTCGGCCAAGCTCGCGGGCGGGGGCGGTTTCTGCGGCAGCCAGTGCTTCTACAATTTTGGCCTGGACGTAAGGCCGGGCCCCAGCGCGGCCGTGACGGACGACCTCCTCTGGCTCGGTGGAAACATCACGGGAGGAACCACTCCCCCCTGCGCCCGTCTCCACGCCAAGTCGACCGATGGGGGGGCCACCTTCACGGATTCCGCCACCGGCCTCCACGCGGACACCCATTTCATAAAGGTCGATCCCGGCAACCCCAGCGTGGTCTATCACGGCAACGACGGGGGCATCTTCAAGTCGACCGACGGGGGGGCCTCCTGGGTGAGCCTCAACAGCAGTCCCTTGAGCGCCACGCAGTTTCAGAGTGTGTCCACCCACTCTGCGGACCCCAAGTACTCGATCGGCGGCACCCAGGACAACGGCACCAACATGTACACCACGGCCGCGGCCTGGAACCGTATCGACTTCGGGGATGGCGGCTACGCCCGCATCGACCAGAGCTCGGCTTCCACCTCCACCGTGACCATGTACCACACCTATTTCAATGCGACCAACCAGCTGCTGGGCTACGCACGTGTGAACACGACCAGCTGCGCAACCGACGGCGGATGGTCGTTCAAGGGGCAGTATTCCGGCGGCGTTGATGCGACCGTTCATTGCGATGGCAGCACCGACACCTTCAACGGCATCAGCCTCGGCGACAACGTGAACTTCTACGCGCCTGTGGAGCTTGGCCCGGGGAACCCCAACACAGTTTACTTCGGCTCGGACCGTCTCTATCGTTCGACCAATCGTGGGGACACGGCCACACTGGTGAGCCAGGGGCCGATAACCGCCAACGTTCCCATCGACACCATCGCCATCTCCCGCAAGAACGACAGCTTCCGGATCGTAGGCCTGGGCCTTAACGTCACCACTGGGGTGGTAAACGGCCACGTCTGGGCTACCACCACCGGCTCGAGCACGCTGACCGACGTGACCACAAACTTGCCGACTCCACTAAAACAGGTCCTGCGAGCGGTCTTCGATCCCAACGATGCCAGCGGAAACACGGCCTATGTGTCGCTCGGTGGGTACTGGGGCAATGCTACCGGGCACGTCTACAAGACGACCAACCTGACCGCGGGCGCGGCGACGACCTGGAGCAGCGCCTCCGGCGGCGGCCTCACCAGCATTCCCGACGTGCCCGTTAACGGGCTGGCTATCGACCCTTTCAACTCCAACCACATCTTCGCCGGCACCGACATCGGGGTGTACTACTCGGCCGATGGGGGCGGGAGCTGGAACCCTCTTGGCTCGGCGCTCCCCCGCGTGCCCGTCTTCGAGCTGACCTTCAACAGCGACACCAACCCGGCGACGCGGGTACTCCGCGTCGCCACTCACGGTCGTGGCCTCTGGGAGATCATCCCACCTCCGGCCGCGACCGCCGATCTCTCCATCACCAAAACCGACGGCCAGACCACGGCCGTGCCCGGCAATCCCCTCACCTACACGATCGTGGCCGCCAACGCCGGCCCCGACCCCGTGACCGGGGTGACGGTCACGGACACTCTGCCCGCCGCCCTCCTGGGGGGGGCCTGGACCTGCGCCGGGGCCTCCGGTGGGACCTGTACTGCGAGCGGGGCCGGCAACATCAGCGACCTCGTGAACCTGCCCAATGGGGCGAGCGTCACCTACACCGTGAGCGGGACGGTGAACCCGGCGGCCATGGGGACCCTCGTCAACACGGCCACGGTCACGCCCCCGCCCGGGGTGCTCGACCCCAACCCCGGCAACAACTCGGCCACCGACGTGGACACACTCACGCCCCAGGCCGACCTCTCCGTTAACAAGACCGACGGTTTGACCACGGCCGTGCCCGGCACGAGCATCATTTACACGATCGTGGCGGCTAACGCCGGCCCCAGCACCGCGAACGGGGCCGCGGTCAGCGACACCCTCCCGGCCGCCCTCACGCTGGCGACCTGGACCTGCGCGGGGGCTTCGGGGGGGACGTGCACTGCGGGCGGGGCGGGAAACATCAATGACCTCGTGAACTTGCCCCCGGGGAGTCACGTGACCTACACCCTGACCGGCACCATCGACCCGGCGGCCACGGGGAGCCTGAGCAACACGGTCACGGTGGCGGCCCCGGCGGGAGTGACCGACCCCAACCCCGGAAACAACGCGGCCACCGACACCGACACCCTCACCCCCCAGGCGGATCTCTCCATCACCAAGACCGATGGCCGGACTACGGCCGTGCCAGGCACGCGTCTCACCTACACCATCGTGGCCACCAACGCCGGCCCCAGCACGGCCAACGGGGCCACCGTCACGGACACCCTCCCGGTAGCCCTCTCCGGGGGGACCTGGACCTGTGTCGGGGCCTCGGGCGGGATTTGCACGGGGAGCGGGACCGGGAACATCAACGACGTTGTGAACTTGGCAAATGGGGCGAGCGTGACCTACACGCTCAGTGCGACCATCGACCGAGCGGCTCGGGGAACCCTGACCAACATGGCCACGGTGGGGCCCCCCGGCGGGGTGACCGACCCCAACCCCTTGAACAACACGGCCACTGACACCGACGCCCTGCTCAAGAACGAGCGGCCGGTTGACTTCGACGGGGACGGTAAGTCGGATCTGACCGTCTTCCACGGTGCCGACGGCCTCTGGTACATCAAGAGCTCCTCGACCGGCACCGTAACCACCGTGGGCTACGGCGGCTCCGGATACGTCCCCGTACCCGCCGACTACGACGGGGACGGGAAGACCGACCTCGCTGTGTACCATCCCCCCTCTGGGCTCTGGTTCATCCGCTCCTCCTCGACCGGCACTGACACCTCCACCGGGTTCGGGGGAACGGGCTACGCGCCGGTGCGGGGCGACTTCGACGGCGACGCCAAGACGGACCTGGCTGTGTTCCACGATGCCACCGGCCTGTGGTTCATAAAGTACTCCTCCACGGGAGCCGTAATCTCGCTAGGTTATGGGGGCTCCGGCTACATCCCGGTGCCCGGCGACTATGACGGGGACGGGAAGACCGATATCGCCGTCTACCATCCTCCGACCGGGCTGTGGTTCATTCGCTCCTCCTCGACCGGCACTGACTCGACCACTGGGTTCGGAGGAACGGGCTACACGCCGGTGCGGGGTGACTTCGACGGCGACGGCAAGAACGACCTGGCCGTGTTCCATGCCGCGAGCGGCCTGTGGTTCATCAAGTACTCCTCCACGGGGACGGTGGCCACGATCGGTTACGGTGCGACTGGCTACATCCCCGTGCCAGGGGACTACGACGGGGACGGCAAGACGGACATCGCGGTCTACCACCCCCCCTCCGGTCTGTGGTTCATCCGGCTCTCCTCAACGGGCACCGACATTTCCACCGGCTTCGGGGGCCCCGCGTTCACCCCGATCAACTAGCCCACCCTCGGGTCGACGCCGCCCTCCTCGACTCCCGACGCCGCACCGGCAGCGGTTAGAGGCGGGTACTCCTTCGTCGCAGTCGAGGCAGCGAGCTGCGCGGAGAGCCTGGCGGAAAGCGGGTGGGAATCGAAGGCACCTGAACTCGTCACACCCGACGACACTAAGTCACGCGAGACACAAGAGTCAGGGCGTTAACCCTCGTGCGCCTGCACCACGTGACACCGCTTCGCACTACGAACCCCTACAGAACCCGTACACCAAGTGGGTGCGTACCGCCCCGGCGCTCAGGTCCTCCCCCCCCGCCTGAAGCGGTCCGGCGCCGGACCCTGGGTCGCGCACCGTGGTCATCGCATTCGCTCTCGCAGCGAACTCATCAAGCCGGAGCCGTTCTCCATCTGCAGGCCATGCACCAGCAAACACCGCGCGTCGCAAGCCCACAACGACCGCGCCGACCGCCAAGTGTGTACACTCTGTCTCGGAGGTGAAGATGCGGATCTTCCCTATCCTGGCGGTACCGACGTTGTGCGTGTCCGTCGTCTCGTTCGCGTGGGGCGACAAGAAGCTCAACGACGTGATCGCCAAGGCCGAAGCCCAGTTCGCCAGGGGCAAGGAGGACGAAGCCATCAAGATCCTGCAGAAGGCAGCCACGCAGGCACCTCGCGACCCGGAACCGAAGCTTGCGCTCGCGCGTCTGTTCCTGAGGCTGGGCAAGCTGGATGAGGCCAGCAGGGCGCTCGGCGATGCCCTGGCCTCGGACGCGCCGCCGAACGTGCGGGCGCGCGTCCTTGCCGCCCGGTCCGCTCTCGCGTTGCGGGGCGGGACCGCAGCGGACTCCCTCACCCTCGGCCGAGAGGCAGTCGAAGCCGAGGCCATGATGGACAGCCTGGCCGCCCTGGCCGGCGCCCAGGCTCGCCTCGGCGATCCCGCCGCCCGCGAGACGGCTGAGCGGGCCGCACAAGCGGCCCCGTCGTCCGCCGCCGCCCAGATCGCACGCGGCGACGCCCTGCTAGCGGCACGGATCTTCCCCGACGCCGAGGCCGCATTCCAGCGCGCCTTATCGTTCGACGCACGCTCGGGCGCCGGAGCAAGGCTCGCAGTTGCCCTCGCCGCTCAGGGAAAGGCCACCCCGGCCCTCGAGGCGGCTCGCGCGGCCGTCCAGGCGGACGCGCATTCCGGGGAAGCCCTAGCCGCGCTGGCCCTGGCCCAGCTGGCCAAGGATCCGCTCGACACGGCGAGCGAAGCCATGGCCGCGGTCCAACAGGCCGCCTTCCTCGAGCCGAAGAACCCAGTGGTCGAGTTCACCGTGGGACGCGTCTTCGAGAGCCGCGGGCAGCTCGCGGATGCCGCGGGCGCTTACGCCAAGGCCGCGGGCCTCGACCCAACCTGGGCCGCGCCGCCGGTCGCGGCCCTGGCGCTTCTCCTTCGGCAGGGCGACGCGACTGCCGCCTTTGCCGGCCTGCGCGTGCTGTCCGACGACCTCAAGTCCTCGGGAGAGGCGCAATGGCTGCTCGGCCGGCTCCTCCTGCGTAAGGAAGACTGGCGAGGCGCAAAAGCAGCGCTCGACGTGGTCACCGCCGCCATGCCGGGCGTGGCCGAGGCGCAAGCGGCGCTCGGCACGGCCGCCTACCACGTCGGCGAGCTCAAACTCGCCGCTAACGCCTACGGCCGGGCGGTCGCGCTCGAGCCCGAGAACCTCACCTATCTGTCGAACTACGGGCTGTTCCTCGGTTACGACGATCGACTTGACGACGGCCTGGCCGTTCTGCTGAAGGTCACCGGACGGCCGGACGGTCAGGACGCGGGGGCGTTCATCAACCTCGGCTGGATCTACCGCCACTTCCGGCCACCCCGCGTCACCGAGGCCGTGGCCGCCTACGAAAAGGCGCTGAAGCTCGAGCCGAAGAACGCCAAGGCGGCCCTGGGCGTGGCCCTCAGCTATCGCGCGGGTGGACAGTGGGCGCGCGCGATCACCGCCTACGAGCGCGTGTCGCAGGTCAACCCCCGGCTCGACGGCGAGGCCCTGCTGGGCACTTCGTGGTGCTACTTCCGCGCTCGCGACGACTACAAGGCCCGCTTCTTCGCGGGCCTGGCGGCGAAGGCGGGCGTGGACGTTGGCCCGCTCCGCAACGCGCTCCTGGGCCCGGCGAATGCGGGGGCGGCGACGCTGAAGACGGCGGACGAACTCAACGAGCTCGTCCTCCAGCTCGACGAGAAGAACGCCGGCGAGCAGGCGCTCGCCGCGCAGCGACTGCTCGGTTTCGGCCGGCCTGCAGTACCCTACCTTGCCTCCGCGCTGGGTCACAAGGACACCGCCATCGCGGTGCGCGAGACGATCGTCGCCGGCCTCGGCAAGATGGGGTCCGCCGCGCGCGCCGCGCTGCCGGAGCTCGACCGGTCGATCAAGGCCGGCCCGCACGGGAGCGGCTCCGAGGCCTCGCCCGCGGAGAGAGCACGCGAGGCGAACCTGATTAGCGCCATGCAGGCGGTCTCGGTGAAGATCCGGGAGAATTGACGTGAAGATGAGAGCGCCGAACCGGCGCAACTACCCGGCTTGGGCGCTGGTGGTCCGTAGCTAAATAGAAGAGCCAGGGTCACCTCGAACGGCATGAACCGCCCGAGGTTTCCTACCATCACCCAGCACCCGTGAAGGAGTTCTGGATCGCGAGTAGGCCTTCCCCGCGTTTAAAGCACCATTGTCGAGCAGCGCTTATAATATACGGGCTGCCGGGCTGCCCTGGGCGGTCTCCCGCCCAGGGCTCCCACGGATCCTGGCGCGCGAGAGCCGCATCCGGCGGGTGGCCGACGGTCCTCTACGAGGTCCAGGTCACCTCGACGCGGATGCTCCTGGGCACCGAGGATCTCGAAGGCAGGTGCTCGGCAGCGCCGTAAAGGAGGCCCAGTGAGGGCGGCGTTTCTGCTCGGTGTTCTCGTGACGCTCGCGGCCACGGCCGCCGCCGTCTTCGTTTACTTCGCGGGAGGCTTTGCCCCCGTTGCGACCGGGGCGGCGCCGATGCCCTTTGAGGAGACGCTGGCGACGAGGGCGCTTCACGCGCGGATCAAGAGAGAGATGCCGAAGGCGGTGCCCATCGACGCGAGCGAAGCCAATCACCTCGCGGGCGCTCATCTGTATCTTGAGCACTGTGCCGTGTGCCATGGCCTTCCGAGCAAGACAGTGACTGCGATCGCGCGCGGTGAGTTCCCGAAGCCCCCCCAGTTCTTCCACGGCAATGGCGTGACGGACGATCCGCCGGGCGAGACCTATTGGAAGATTGCGAACGGCATCCGCCTGACCGGAATGCCGGGCTTTGACAACAGCCTCACCCAGACGCAGATATGGCAGATGTCGCTTCTGCTCGCGAACGCGGACAAGCTCCCTGCTTCCGTTACCGCGCTCCTGGCGGGGCAGCCCCAGGCGCGACCCGGAAATTAGCGCTACTCGGACGATCGCGGCCAGGGGCCCATTGTGGTACGGCGCTTCCTTTGCAACAGTGCTCGGAGCAGCGGGGTCTCACGGTGGCGAATCGCGAGAAGCGGCAAGGGGCTCCTTTCTTTCGGGCAAAGTAGAAGAAGCCCTCCGATCGAGTACTTCGAGGGAGGAGCCCTATGATCAAGTGTGCGCTAGTCATTGCCGTGTTGCTGGCTCTTTGTTCGTGCGCTCTGAATCCGTTTGTCCTCAAAGACTACCCGCCTCAGCTCGGTTGTGAGCAAACGACGGTTCCCCCGAACCCGGATTGCAAGCAAGCAACGGTTGAGATTCAGTTTTTGGGTGTGGATGGGTTTCTCGTTCGGCGAGGTGAGGACAGCTTTATAACCGGGCCAATGTACTCCAATCCGTACCTCCTCGAAGTTGGTTCACAGAAGATCCACACCGATACCCTTTTAATCGACGCACTTCTCCCGGACGTAACCAAGGTGAGCGCGATCTTTGTGGGTCACTCGCACTATGACCATCTCATGGACGTGCCCTATATAGCGGACCGCTACGCTTCAAACGCGACGATCTACGGAAGCGCGACAACGAAGCACATCCTCATGGGGGATCGCGGTGTTTCGAGCTCCGGAGCGAAAAGCCTTTACGACACACCGGACCGAGTGCAGGTAGTCGACCCTGTCGCATACCGTTGGACGCCGGCCCCTCAAGGCTCGGTCCAATGGACCGCAGTGAAGAATGCCTCTGGGCAAAGGACAAACATGCGGTTCCTCGCGATCGAATCCGAGCACTCGCCGGTGTTCAATCCGCGCGTTCTGTCACAAGTCAAACTGTTTGGGTTGATTCCACTGCGGCTGCCAGCTCCAGTCAAAGGCGAGAAATACACGCCATGGCGAGGGACGCTCGACCACGACCTAACCGAATTGCCGGAGACCGCTGCGGAGTGGGTGATGGGGCCCGTCTTTGCTTACCTGATTGATTTCTTGGGCTCCGACAGCAAGCCGGTCTTCCGCGTGTATTTTCAGGACTCCCAGGCGCGAAACCCACGCGGGTCCATTCCTCGCGGACTCATAGATGGGAAGTCGGTCGACGTGGCCATCCTGTGCGTGGGTGGTGCCCGTTACGTTCGTGGAGCACCACAGGCCATTATGGAGAATACCCGAGCCAGCTATTTTCTCCTTGGGCACTGGGACGACCTATTCGTCCCTCAGGCAGCTCCGCTGCCGGGAACGAGCTGCCCGGTACCCGCGCATTACCGAGAGTTTCCGACAGAAGACACAGGTGGTTTTCTGGGGGTGGTCAAAGGCGAACTCGCACACTTGAAAGAGAGCGGGGTGAAGAGCGGGTTCTGCGTACCCTACCCTTGTGCCCGACTATTCTTCAACGATTCTGGCCAGCGGCTGGGGGCGGGTAGAGAGTATTGCCAGAGTACTGCTGAGTAAGGCTATTTGCTGCGACGAAGCAAGCTGCCAGGTCACAAGTAGAACCCGCACCGAAAGCACACCAAGAGGGGTGAGAGCTACGAACGCTTCGCCGTCGCACTCGTTGAGTCAGCAGGTTGCGCGGAGAGCTTGGCGGAAGCGGGTGGGAATCGAACCCACCGCTCCGGGGGTCAGCCCGGAGCCGAACGGCTTTGAAGGCCGCGCGAGTCACCAGACCCGAATCGCTTCCTCAGGGCGACCTAGTCTAGCAGGGCAAGGGCGGCTACAATCGTCGTGGCCCAACCGATGGCGCGCCCTCCTAAGAAGCTCAGCCGAACCCTACCCCCGCATCGCCGGGCCAAGGGAGCAACCCGATCCAGCCTCATCCGTCGCTTCAGAATGTCTAGCCGTCGCAATGCGATTGCCCCTGCCGTCGAGCGTATTGTGAAGGCGGTGAGGGGCGCGGGCTTGAGCCATGACCAGCGGCTCGACCTCGCGGTCGCGGTTGCCGAGGCCCTATCCAACGCTGCCGTCCACGGAAACCGGCTGCGGCCGGGGTCCCAGGTAGGGATCACGGTTCGTGTCACACCTCGCCGCCAGGCCGTAGTGGAGATCAAGGACTCAGGCCAAGGGTTTGACGTTCTGCATGTCTCCGACCCCACTGATCCCTCCCACATCCTGAAGCCGGCGGGGCGGGGCGTCTTCCTCATGCACCGCCTTGTCGACCAGGTAGAGTACGATCCGCCCGGCAACCGCGTCCGCCTGGTCGTGCGGACCAAACCTTAAGCCGTCCGGTACTACGTCGTACCGAGACGTACCCAGCGACCGGGACCGCGGCCGGGGCCAGACGACAGGAGCGGCAGCAACTTGAGAACCTCGCTGCCTTGCCAACCCTTGGCCCCGTTCCCTCCGCTCTGAAGAGGCCCTCATGCAACAACGCTTCCAGTTCTTGACCATCGAGAACGACGGCGTAGCGGCTCGCATCATCCTTCGCCGCCCGCCCCTGAACGTGCTGCACCTGGAGATGATCCAGGAGCTGAACCGGGCTCTGCGCGGGGTCCGGCCGGAAGGGGGCCTGCGCGCGATCGTTTTCTCCGCCGAGGGCAAGGCCTTCAGTGCGGGAGTTTCGGTCGAGGACCATTTTCCGGGTCGTGCGGCGGCGATGTTGGACGCATTTCACGAGATCTTCCGCCGTCTCCAAGCTCTCTGCTGCCCGACGATCGCAGCCGTGCAGGGGGCAGCGCTGGGTGGCGGCTGCGAGCTGGCCGGCTTCGCGGACTGGGTAATAGCCAGCGAGACCGCCACCTTCGGCCTCCCCGAAATTAGGCTCGGATCCCTTCCTCCGCTGGCGGCCGTGCACTTCCCCCACCGCATCGGCCGCGCCCGCACGTTGCAACTCATGCTCTCCGGCGAAACCCTGGGGGCGCGAGAGGCGGAGCAAATAGGCCTCGTTGACCGCGTGGTCCGTCCCCAGCGGCTCGGGGCCACTGTGGAAGAGACGGTCGAGCGCCTTCGGGAAAAGAGCGGACCCGTCCTCCGCCTCGCCAAGCAGGCCGTGCTCCTCGCTGAAGGCCAAAACTTCGAGCATGGCCTCTCCAGAGTGGAGCACCTCTTCCTCAAGAAGGTCATGAAGACACGCGACGCGAAAGAAGGTCTGCGCGCGTTCCTCGAGAAACGCCCTCCAGAATGGACGCACCGGTGACGGCAGTTGGATGGGTGGACTCGAGACCGGGGCTTTAGGTCAACCGACCACTTCGCGCGCGAAGGCCTGACCCAGCTTCGCGACCAAAGGGGCCATTCTCGACGCCGCTTCTTCGCTTAGGCTTTGCTGATCCGCCGGCGCGCTCGCTTCCCTCATCCACTCCCTCGCCATGGCCGCCGTGGCCTCCACATGGAACTGGAGGCCCAAGGCGCTCCCCAGACGGAAGGCCTGGTGTGGGTAGAGCTCGGAGGAGGCAAGCTGGACTGAGCCCTGGGGAAGGTCAAACGTGTCCCGGTGCCAGTGGAGGGGCGCGAAGCGCGACGGCCAGTCCGCAAGCCACGGATCCTCGGCCAGGCGAATTACCGGCCACCATCCGACCTCGGGCGCAGGCCCCGCGTAGACCCGTGCGCCTCCGGCCGCAGCGAGTAGCTGGCTGCCCAGGCAAACGGCGAGGGTCGGAAGCCGAGCGTTCAGGGCCTCGCGCAGGAGCGCGATCTCCAGCGAAAGGAAAGGAAAGCGGTCGGCCTCGTAGACGCCCATGCTACCGCCCATCACGATGAGCCCCCCGTAGCCGCCGAGGGAGCCCGGAAGCGAGTCAGGAGCGAGACGGGTGTCGGTCCTGAGCCCGGCGGCACCGATGGGCTCAGCGAGCGCGCCGAGCGGCTCGGACTCGCTGTGCAGGACAACCAGGATGCGTTTCACGGACGGGCAGCCTCCGGGATCACGCCTCTCGTCAGAAGGCCTTCGACAGCCCGGTCAGGAAGGCTACCCGGGGACCGAGCTGGCCCTCGTTGACGTAGCGATAAGGGACGAAGAGAACAAAACCGTAAAGCGAGACCTCGCGGGACACGTTCAACCTTAAGCCCGGCGTCAGGTAGACAAACGTGCTCCCGGTCGAGGGGACACCCTGGGCCAGGTACCGGTTTCGATCCTCATGAAAGAGCTTTGCCTGCAGCGAGGCGGAAAGGCTCTTGCTAAGGGCGCGAGCCGCGCCGGCGACCACGATAGCCTGGTTGCCGAACCGGTAGTCCAGGCTGTTGGTGGTGGTCGCCTGGTACGAGCCGGCGAGGGACCATCGGAGGTGCATGAGCTCGGCAGGCAGAGAGTATTGAAGCGAGGCCACGAAGTCCACGGAGCCCGTGCCCGGCTGGAGGGTGGGATCCTGTATTCCACCGCCGAATTCCCCGCCGATCCGGTAGGGCCCGGTGGGGAACTTGATGGAGAGACCACCGACCATGCCTCGGAGGCCCAGGGCGGAGCGAAGACCGAGGAGGACATCCCCCACGCCGGTCGTACCGTACTCCTGCTGCAGACTCCCGTGTGAGACCTCGTGCGCGTGCCAGGTGGCAACGGGCAGGGAAGCCACCAGATTGAAGCGGCTTGCGAGGCCGTATACCGCGTCGAACTGGACTATCCGGTCGTAGCCGTTGATGTCCCGGTGGAAGGCGGGAAAGATCAGCTGATGCTCAAGATCCACACGCGGCCGAAAGACGCTGTCGACTTCCTGGCTCCCCCGCAAGAGCAGCCCTTGGTCGGTGTAGCCGAAAGACAGGTCCAGTCGAAGTTTCTTCTTGGCGATCAAGCCGTTATCGCCCCGGGTGAGGAGAGAGCAACTTGAGGAGTCGCAAGGCAGCGCCGGGGATCCGGCACTCAATAGCCCGATGCCCAGCACGGTCACGAAGAGGGCTCTGCCTTTCGGCGTCACCCGAGATGGCCCGTCTGTTCCCATCCGTCTTGTCATTGCCGTTCCGCTAGTGGATGACGAGCAACCCCTTGAAGGCGAAGTTCGTGGGTGCCCCGGCGTCATGGAAGGCGCAGATGATTCCGCTCCGCGTGATCGTCACCGTGCCGTTTTGCCCCGGTTCCAGCGTCGGCAACTGGTTCATCTCCGGGCAGTCCCCGTCGCCCAACTCCAGCGCCGCCTCGAACTTATGCGCCACATGGTCTTCATTCGTGACCTTTACGCCCACCGGTGCATCAAGATGCAACGTCTGGGGATCCACGCCGGCGGCGGACACGGTCACGGCCGGATTGGGGGACCTCGGCTGGGAGGGATCGAGCAGGGAATTCGTGGGCGGCGCCGTTATGCTGGAGCCGCAGGCGGTTGAACAGAGAAGGGCAAGCACAGCCGGCGCGTGGCGGGGGCGGATGAGCTTGGCCGCGGAGGCTCCGCGGCCGTGCCGGCCGCCGAGGACAAAAACCCAATCCACGGACACAGGATAGCCCTTTCTGGGCACGGCCACACGCGCGTCGCCGCCGCTTGCGTCGCTCCCGCCCTGGAACTACTTCGCGGGCATGTCCGTCTTCAAGATCCGAAGCAACAACTGAAAACGCGAGCGGATCCGCTGCAGCTCGCCCCGGTTCGCCATCGCGACCCGAAGCAGCTTTGCGTTTCCGCGCGGCGTCAGCTTCACGTAGACGCGCCTCCGGTCGTCTCGCCCCTCCTCCCGTCTCACCAGTCCCAAAGAGGCGAGGCGGTCAACGAGGCCGACGGCACTGTGGTGCCGAACCTGGAGACGTTCGGCCAGTTCACCGATGTTGAGTCCCTTGCCCCCCCGGAAACCCCTGAGGGTCAGGAGGGCCAGGTACTGCTGAGGTTTCAAACCTGCGACGCGACCGGCCTCTTCGCTGAAGCGGAGGAATTGGCGGAGGGCGTAGCGGAACCCGGCGAGGGCCTCGTACTCCGCCTGGCTCACCTTGGGGGCCCTCGTCAACATGGTTCTCCGCGGCCCTCCCACCCTGCGCCGCCCATTATAGGGGAGGCGGGGCCACCCCGGATTTGGGGAAGGAAGGGGTGAGGGGCCCTTGTCATCATATCGTATTCCGATATATATTGAGCATGGACATGAAGAAGGATGGAGGGGAGCGGCTGGGCGACTTCACGACCACGCCCCGGGTCCTTCTCGTCTCTGCCATCGCGCTTGGGATCGGCGCCCTGAGCGCCTTTGTCGCCCTCGCCCTACTCCGCTTGATCGGGCTCTTCACCAACATCTTCTTTTTCCAGCGCTGGGATGTCGCCCTCGTCTCCCCCGCGAGGCACCACCTGGGGCTCCTTGTGATCTTGGTGCCGGTCCTGGGGGCGCTCGTCGTGGGTCTGATGGCCCGTTACGGCTCCGAGCGCATCCGGGGTCACGGCATTCCCGAGGCCATCGAGGCCATCCTGCTCAAGGGCGGGAGGGTGGAGCCCAAGGTCGCGCTCCTGAAGCCTCTCTCCGCCGCAATCTCGATCGGATCTGGAGGGCCGTTCGGAGCGGAGGGGCCCATCATCATGACGGGAGGCGCCTTTGGCTCGATGGTGGCTCAGCTCTTCCACCTCACCAGCACGGAACGGCGCACGCTGCTGGTCGCGGGAGCGGCCGCGGGGATGGCGGCCACCTTTGCCTCCCCGTTGGCGGCGGTACTGCTGTCGGTCGAGCTGCTTCTCTTCGAGTGGAAGCCCCGCAGCCTGATCCCGGTGGCCATGGCCACTGCCATCGCGACCGCGGTCCGGCACCGCCTCCTCGGCGAGGGCCCCCTCTTTCCCACCCCAGCCCACCCGACCTTCATCGGCTCCGAGGGCCTGCTGGCCTGCGCACTCGTGGGTTTGCTGGCCGGCGTCCTCTCCGTCCTCTTGACCCTCGCCGTATACGCAGCCGAGGATGCGTTTGCCCGCCTGCCGATCCACTGGATGTGGTGGCCGGCGCTGGGAGGCCTCGCCATCGGGGTGGGGGGCCTGATCTTCCCCCAGGCCCTGGGGGTCGGCTACGAGACGATCGGCGGGCTTCTCCAGGGCGACGTGCCCCGGCAGGTGATCCTGGGGGTCCTGCTCGTGAAGTCGGTGATCTGGGCGGTATCGTTGGGCTCGGGCACTTCGGGCGGGGTCCTGGCCCCCCTCCTCATGATGGGGGGGGCGCTCGGCGGGCTGGAGGCCGCCTTCCTGCCTGGGGAGGGGGCGGGCTTCTGGCCCCTGGTGAGTATGGGGGCCATCTTGGGCGGAACCATGCGCTCCCCCCTCACGGGCGTCATCTTTGCGATCGAGCTCACCCACGACCTCAACGTGGCCCTCCCCCTGCTTCTTGCCGCGGTGGTCGCCCACGCCTTCACCGTACTCACCTTGCGCCGCTCCATCCTCACCGAGAAGGTGAGCCGGCGCGGCTATCACCTGAGCCGTGAGTACGCGGTCGATCCCCTGGAGATCCTATTCGTGCGGGAGGTCATGCGCACCAACATGGCCGCCCTGCCCGCGCGCATGAGCCTTCACGAACTGGCGCTCTCCCTCCACGGCGCCCACGATGGGCGGGGCCAGCGCCTCTACCCGGTGGTGGACCAGGTGGGCCGCCTCGTGGGGGTGGCCACCCGCAGGCGCCTCCAGGAGCTGATCCGGGCGGCGGGGTCCGAGGCCTCGAGCCGCCGGCTCGGAGACGTGGACCTCACCAAGGCGGTCGTCGCCTACCCCGACGAGCCGTTGCGGGTGGTTGTCTACCGGATGGCGGAGACCGGGCTCACGCGCTTTCCGGTCGTGGACCGGGAGGACCCCGGAATGCTGGTGGGCCTGATCTCCCTGCGGGATCTGCTCAAGGCCAGGGTCCTGAACCTGGAGGCGGAACGCCGGCGGGAACGCGTCCTGCCCCTGCACCTCCTCTTCCCGCGGCGCTCGCATTCGCGTACGGCCGTCAACCCACAATCGCTCAACAAAGGAGGGTGAAAATGGAACACGTGCTGCCGAACCTGCCTTATGGCCTGAACGCTCTCGCCCCCCATCTCTCGGGGGAGACCCTCGAGTACCACTGGGGGAAGCACCACCGGGCCTACGTCGACAACCTGAACGCACAGATCATCGGGACCCGCTTTGCCCGCTACACGCTGGAGGAGATCGTCCGCCGGTCCGCGGGAACGATCTTCCACAACGCGGCCCAGCACTTTAACCACAGCTTCTACTGGAACTGCCTGAGCCCACAGGGGGGCGGCGAGCCGGACGGGCACCTCGCGGATGCGCTCCGCAAGCGCTACGGTTCGTTTGGGGCTTTCCGCGCCACCTTCGCCAAGAACGCTCTCGCGCTCTTCGGTAGCGGCTGGTGCTGGCTGGTCTGCAGGGAGGACGGCAAACTGGAGATCGAGGAGGCGCCGGATGCAGACTGCCCGCTCACCTCGGGCGCCACTCCCCTGCTGACCTGCGACCTTTGGGAGCACGCCTACTACATCGACTACCGCAATGCGCGCGCCCGCTACCTCGATGCCTTCTGGAGGTTGACGAACTGGCGCTTCGCCGAGGAGAAATTCGTGGCCGCCGAGCAGACCGCCGAGACCACCCGGGCTTAAGGGCGTCGCCGTCCCGGATAGGCTTGGAAACGAAGCTCCCGTCAAGCCCGAATTCGCGCGGCAGAGCGGGGGACTAGCAACTCCCACCGCGGGGAATCGTGAAGACACCTCGTCCGGCCGGGACCGGTCCAGAGGGGCCGGGAGCCCGTGTTTGGCTTCCCGCCCCCGGGTGAACCCGCCCCCGACTTAACCCTGAACCGGAGCCGGCGGCTTCCCCGGAGCCTCGGGGTTGGGCTGCCCGTCCTTTTGGCCGCCGCGCCGGCCGCGGTGGCGATGGGAGTGGTGAGCGGCCTTGAACGCATCAAACTTCGTCTTTTGGTCGGGGGTCAGGGTGCTGGCCAGGCGGGTCTCGAAGGCCGTGTGCGCGGCCTTCATCTTCTCCCGATGGTTCTTCAGGGCCAAGGTGGCCTCCCCGACGGCGGTGGCATCGGGATTCTCGGCGCTCATCGCCGCCTTCAAGCGCTCGTGCAGCTGTTGGTGTTCCTGCCGCAGGGGCTCGACCTCCGCCTTGTGCTGTTCGAACAGGGACTTCCAGGTCGCCTGCTGGTCCGCGGTCAGACCCAAGTAGTCAGCAGCGCGCCCCAAGCGTCGCTCCCCGCCGCGGCTTTGGCCGGTGTCCGCCGGGGCCCCGGCGCTCGCCGCCATGACCGGGGTCACGGCCAGAGCGACCCCCAAAATACTGATTCCAAAGCTCTTACTATTCATTCTTCTCCTCCAGCACCATTCCTTTAGACACGGGGACCGCCTATCGCGTTGAAACACATGCAGGATTACCCGGACGGGGAACACCAGGTTCGTGGGGGAACCTTCCTAAATCGCTGGCGCGCAAGGCGTTTGGCGAGAGCTCAGGGGCGGTCATTCAGGTATTTTAGCCAGCGGGTGACGAGCTGATGTTGCGGGCCTTTGGCCGCCTCGTAGCTCCGAGCGTAACGGGCGAAGCGCTCGCGCTCGCTTGCCAGGGAATTGGCTCTTTCACCCGTCGCCTGGGCATCGAACATCAGCCTGAGCGCCACGAAGAGCGCCCCGAGGTCGTCGCCCTGGGCATCGAGGTGCCGGTTCAATGAGGTGAGGGCCTCCCCTCGACGCCCCGCCATGGCGTAAGCCAGGCCGAGGCTGCGGTCGAGCCCTCGGTCGCCCGCCGCTTGCGCCTCGCCCAGCAGCTCGACGGCCGCGTCGGGGTCGTCCGTGCGCAGGAGCGCCTCCCCCAGCAACCGGCGGAGCCGGGGCGCGCCGCTCTCCACGGCCAGGGCCGTCTGCCAGGCGCCCACCGCCTGGGCGTCGTCCCCCCCCGCGGCCCGGCAGGCGCCCATGAAGAACGCCGCGGCCACAAACTCGGAGGATTTCCGCAGCGCGTGTTGAAGCTGGGTCTCGGCCGGGCGAAGCTCGCCCCGGGCAAGGTAGGCGAGGCCGCGCAGGAACGCGACGTCGAGGCTGTCGCTGGTGACGTCCTTGAGGTCATCCAGGACCGCCTCGAGGCGGCCAGAGGCCGCGTGGGCCCGCGCCTCCTGGACGGCCCGGGTGGCGGGCGGACCGACCAGGGTCTCCAGCCGCCCCAGGAAATACGCGACCACCTCGGGCCGCAGAGCGTCCGTACGATCAAAGCGCGGAAGCACGGGGCCGAGCTCGCGGGCGGGCATGCGCCGCGCGGGCCCAACCTCCCCCTCCACGGAGGCGAGCCGCGCTCGCACCTTGAAGGGGCGCAGGGAGCTCACAGCCGGATGATCCCCGACCGAGAGCGAGGCGCGCGCAAAGTAGTCGCCAGGGGGAAGCACACCGACGTCCAGAACGGCTTGGAAGGGACGGCGGCGGGGCGCCGCTTCGGGCGGGCCCTCCGGGGCTTTGACCTCGAGCAAGGGAGGGCCTTTGGGCTCCTCCGCGACCTCGAAGGTCACGCGCGCCCCGGCCAGGGGGGCCGCCTCCCGCGCATAGATCTCGACGAAGGCCAAAAGCTTTCCGTCGCTCTCGGGTGCGATTCGCACGCGCAGCTCGGTGCCCTCGCCGGGCTCGGAAAGCACGAGGTCGCCCATTTCGATCCCGGAGACGGCCTGGAGCCCGGCTTTCAAGCGATGCTCCACGCTCCCCCGTCGGCCGCGCGCGTCGAGGGCGGCAACCTTGAGTGTGTAATCACCGGCCGGAACCTCGGCCGCGGCCAGGAACGACCGTGATTCCGGGAGGGCGGCCGTGCCGCTCGCAACCGCCCCCCCCTTCCCGTCGAGGAGCACGTAGGCAAGCTTGACCGAGCCCGCACCCGCTTCGCCGCCGACCTCGGCATTCAGCAGAAGGCGTACCCCTGGCTTTGCTGGATCGCGGCCGTTGTAGGCTGTGACCCGCAGGGGGAGCTCGCTGACCGCGAAGGGCGAACGCAGCAGGCGGCCCAGCACCTCGCTCGCATTGACCAGGGACGCGGCGTGAGGGATCCGCACAAAGGGTCGGGCGCGGGCGCTCAGGCCGCTCCCCCCCACCCGAACCCGCACCTCGTGGGAGCGATCGTCGCGGTCCGCTTCCTCCGGCTCGAAAGCGAGCACGTAGTAGCCCGTCAGCTCGCGCGCGATGCGATCAAAGACTCCCTCGCCCGTGCCCGCGATCCTGAAGACGCGGCCGCGGGTGAGGGAGGCGAGGGCGTCCAGGCCCTGGCCCAGGTGCTGCGCGTCTTCCATCTCGCCGGTCGCGGGAGCGGCGCGGCTGGCGTCGGCCACCGCATTCGGCTCGACGCGCACGACGTAAAGGGTGACCCGGCTCGCCTCCGCGGTCTGGGCGATCTCCCGGATGGCCGCGGCCCGCTGCGGGTCTAGGCCCTGGGACAGGAGCACCACCGTCTTGGGGCCCTCGAGGCCGCCCAGAGCCGTGAAGAGGCTGCGCAGGGTGTCGAGGGCAACGTCGGAATTGCGGCGGAACTCGGTGGAAAGCCCGCGCGCCTCCTCCGTGAGGATGGCGACGCACGCCTCGTGGTCGCGCAGGGGCAGGGTCGGCGGGCACTCGCGGACCAGAACCTCGCTCCAGCGGGAGGGATCGTCGTCGAGAGCAAGGGACTCCGTGAGCCCCAGGCGCCTCCCCGAGACTTGTCCGCGGGCGACCACCCGCGCGAGAGCACGCCGCACCTCGGCGTGCTCGGCGGTGAGCTCTACCCGGGACCCGGGGGGAGGGAAGGTCAGAAGGCCCACGCGGTCTGCCGGCGTCAAGCGGTCGAGAAGACGGTCCGCAGCGGCCGTGACCGCGCGCAGGGGGCCGGGGCGCGTGCTTCCCTGGTCGACGGCGATGACCACCAGCCGCCCCCTCACCGCACCCTCGTTGGTGCTGTAGGCGGCGGGCGCCGCCTTATCCGTGGGCCCCGTGACCCCTTCCTCGCCTAGGGGGACGAATGCCGCGGACACAATAGGCCGCGACCGGCCGTCCACCTCGAGCCGGAAGTCCTCCGGGGTGAGGTCGCGCACCGGGCGGCCCCGCGCATCCACCACCGAAACTTCGACCAGCACGAGCGCCGCCTCGGCGGGAAACGAGGGCGGCCTGGAGGGCTGCTGGGCCAAGGCGGCGCCGCTCAAGACCAGGCTCGCCCAGAGCGGGCCGGCGGCGGCCGCTCCTGCCACCCCCCTCATCGGCGTCCCTCCCCCGCCCGGTAGCCCTGGCGCGCCCGCACCAAGCGCCCCGCCCCCACTTCCACCCGGATCGTGCGCCACCCGCCGTCAAGGCTGGTGTTGGTGCCCGAATAGGCGAGCACGTACTGGCCCGAGAGCTCATCGAGGATCCCCGTGAAGACCCCCGGCAGCTCGGCGGGATCGTCGGTATGGAAGGCGCGTCCGCCCCCTATCCGCGCCAGCCGGCCGAGGATGTTCTTGAGGGTGGGGTCCTTGGTCCCGCGGCCCTGGCCGATCATGTAAAGAGGGGTATCGCTGCGCTCGACCCGCCGCTCCACGTCCTGGATGGTGGCGCGGCTGGACTCGTCCTCGCCGTCCGTGAAGACCACAAGCGCCTTCTTCCCCTTCCGGGGATCGAGAATCTCGTAACCCTTGAGAATGACGTCGTAGAGGGCAGTGCCACCCCAAGCGGCGAGGCGATCCACGGCCCGAACCCGCGCGCCGGGCTCACTCTCTCGCCGTGCCAGCGTGAAAATGCCGTCGTTGAAGGCGATGAGGGTCACCCGATCCTCGGCCTTGAGTGCGCCCAGGAAGCCCTGCACGGCCCGCCGCACCCGCGGCATGGCCGGAGCCATGCTGGCGCTCATGTCGACCGCAACCACGATCTCGCGTGACGCGTCCTCGCCCAGGAAGTGGCTGACCGGCTGGGGGACGCCGTCCTCGAAGACCCGGAAATCATCCGCCTTCAGGCCCCGCAGAAGTCGCCCCTTGGAATCGGTCACGATGGCTGTGACCTGCACCAGATTGACGTCGACGGCGAAGGAGAGGTCGATCCCCGCGGTGCGAAGGCTCGCCACCAACCGGGCGCCCGAACGCAGCGTAGCCACCGCCCTCAGATGATGAGGAACAATGCCCGCCCCCGCGTCCCACGCGCACTCGAAGGGCGACTTCTCGAGCGAGCACGCGATCTCGCCGTCGACGCTCAAGGTGAGCCGCGTGACCTGTGCCCCGAGCTCCTCCGGCTCGAGCTCGGCTCGGAGCGTGGTGGGCCCGGAGATTGCGGTCTCGGGCAGGGGCGACGTGAACCGCAGGGAAGCGGCGGAGGCGGGAGCGAGGCCCAGGCCGCCCGCGAGCACCACCGCGAGCGCCGCGCCGGAGAGCCTCAGAATCGGGCTCCGCCGGGGTCTTGCACGGGTACGAGCGGCCCCGCCACGGCCAGGGATGCGATGGCATCCTCGATCCGCTCCCGGGACAGCGTGGCCGCGAACCGCTCGAGGGTCGCCCCGTCCTCGCGATCCA
Source organism: Vicinamibacteria bacterium (assembly GCA_035570235.1). Classification (NCBI taxonomy): domain Bacteria; kingdom Pseudomonadati; phylum Acidobacteriota; class Vicinamibacteria; species Vicinamibacteria bacterium. The sequence continues at coordinate 102,865 of DATMML010000030.1, forward strand.
CGGGCTCCGCCCCGTCGATCACATCCTGGACGATCCGCCCCACCACCGCGGGGGCGAGCGACGCCGGAAGCCCCAGTTCGGCGAGGGCGTCGAGAGCTCTTAGCGCCGGGTCCATGAGCCGCGCCGCCGGGAGGCCGTCCTCTCCGGTGCCCGTGAGGTCGCTCCAAGGGCGCGGTGGGGGCGCCTGCAGGCACAGAGGCCCGCCCCGGGGCAGGGCCAAGGCACCCCAGGCGTCGCAGGCCGGGGGGGCGGGGCGGTCACCTAGAGAGGCGAGCTCGGCCAGCGAAAAGAGACGCTCCGCCTGAACTCCGTCGTCCAGCCCCCGCGCGCACCGCGCCGCGCGGCCCTCCCCCTCCGCGACCAGCAACTCGAGAATCGTGTCCCCCCGCTCGTGGTTGTGGCACACCCGCGCGATCCGCGCGCGGCCTCGAAGGAGCGCCCCCGCTACAGCATCGCGATCCGCATCCCGGAGGGCGAACGGGCTCATCAGGGCCGCGCCGAGGGCGAGCATGCGCGCGGTCCCCGGGTCGACCACGGGCGCACGCTCGGGCAGCTCGCGGCGGAGGTGCTTCAGGGCCGACAGGGCCAGCCCCGCATCAAGGCCCAGGAGCGACCCGCGCAGCCGCCAGGGTCTTCCCGCCCCCCAGATCGCATCCGGAAGAGCCCAGGCCGAGCGAGCGCGGGCCTCGCGACTAGAGGCGGCCGAGAAGAACTCGTGGCGATCCGCTAGAGTCGCCAGCTCCGGAGCCGCCGCGTGGGCGGCGTAAACGAGGGCGATCAGGGTGGCTCCGAGCAGCATATCGGGGTCGCGGGCCGGGCCCGCCCCTCCTGGCTCTCGCGTCGCGCTGCCACGTGCACTGACGGGAGCCTCCAGGCGGGGCCGTTCGGGGGACGCGGGCCGCCCGGCGCCCGCGCCCGGCGCACGCTCCGCCCCCTCCCCGCCCTCCGTCGTTGCCCGCGCGGCTCGCTCGAATGCGAGCACCTCATCAAGAGCCGGGCCCTGTTGCTGCCGCCGAGCGGCCTCGAAACGGAGCTTCTCGGCCAGGGAGGGGTCCACGCGGTAGAGCAGCCCCTCCCAACGCACGAGCGGGGCCGCCGGAGCCTCGCCGGTCATGCCCGACACCGCCCGAGCCACGACCTGCTCGGCCGCCTCCGGCGGACCGCCCACCGCGGCGCTCAGAGAGGGAAGCAACTGCCGCTCGATCCAGAGGGCGATAGCTCCGTGGTAGGCGCCGTCCTTGCCGAGCGGCACGCCGAGCAGGGAGACCGCCAGGCCGACCGCGGTCTCCGCGCGGAGGGCGCGCGACCAACGGGCGCGGGCCACCAGGGCGAGCGCGCCTTGCAGCTGGGCGAGGCCCGTCGCGGCCGTCGCCGTGTCCCCGAGCTCCGACAGCTGGTCGGCGGACCGGGCGCCAGCCGCGTACGCTGCCTCCGGCGCGGGTCCCAGTTGCTCAAGCGTGAGCGCGAGAGAAGGCGCGGTGGCGAACAGGCGCAGCGCGGAGAGCGCTCGCCCCGGCTCAAGGCCCGGGTGAGCCTCCAGAAAGCGCTGCGCAAAGAGAAGGCGTTGCAGCCGCTCGCGGGCGACGGGAGCGGCTGCGAGCCCGACCCGCTCCACGAGCCAGGCGGCGTCCGTGGGCTGGCCGTCTTCTCGGCCTGCCGTCTCCCGGCCGGAAAAGACCGCGTCCCAGAACCCTCGCGAGTCCGGGCCCGCCAATTCTCCCTTCGGCGTCACGCCCACGTTCAAGAGGACGAATGCGGGATCGGCCAGATGCCGTGGACGTCCGGTCAGCCACCAGGCCCGCGCCTTCGCGAAGGCGCCGCACAGCGAAGCCAAGCGCTGCGCGCGCGGGCTCGGATCGGCCGTCGAGGTGCCGAGGAGGAAAGCGCGGTGTGGCGGATCGGCGCGGGCGACGGTGTCGAACAACCACGCCCGACGGCCGTTGTCGGCGGAGAAGAGGGCGCGCAGGAGGGGCCCGGGCGGGCTGACCTCGCGCGGCAGGCCCCACAGCGGCGCGCTCTCGGGTCCCCCCGGCAGCTGAACGACCCCGCCGCGGACATGAAGGCAGGAGGCAAATGCAGCGAACGCGGCGGCGTGTCGCTCGTAAAGGCGGCTGACTGTCCCTGGATCCTGGGCGAGCGCGGCCAGCGTCTCATCATCCAGCGCGAGCAGCCCCCGCGCCAGCAGGGAGGCGCGGCGGTCGGCGAGGAGGGCACGCAGCCGGTCATGGTCCGAGAGTGCGCGCGGAAAAAAGACGCGATCCCAGAACTCGCGGGCCAGCGGCAGCTCCAGCCTCTCGACTCCCTCGGATTCCGGAAGGCTGCCCTCGAGGTGGGCCAGCACGCGGGGCAACACGGGGGGGCTCGGCCCGTTGAGCGGATGCAGCCGGCGCACCAGGGCGGGAAGGGCACGCCAGTGCTCGGTCCCGGGATCCAGTCCCGCGGCCTCCAGGAGGCCACGGAGACCCCCCGGAACCGCGAGATCATGACCACGCTCCGGCGCCGCGCCCGCGAAGGCTGTCAGCAGCGACAACCCGAGGAGCGACGAGAGGCGGCTTGCCAACGAGCCCGTTTGCATGGGTCGAACGCCGCAGTATAGCTCCCGACGCGGGCCGACCCCGCCCCAAGCGGCCAGCCGGATGGCCTATCCAAGCAATTGAACCCAGGCTCTAAGGCGGGTTGTCCCCTTTTACCGCTGGACCGCCCCGAGGATCAGGCTGTTTAGCCCTGAGGCCGGCAGCCGCCGGAAGGGTGCTCGCGAACTTGCGACCGCGGCAGCTCCGGTCGCGCACCCGCCCGCGCCTCTAGGGGGTGTCGGCGGAGAGCCGGCGGGCTCCCCCTTGGACCTTTGCCAACGCGACGGTGGGGAGGGTATCGTTGAGCGATGGGTCTCTCTCTGGCCAGGCCCGACCCATTCTTCACCAAGGAGGGCCCCCCGCGTGCGAGCGCCGAGCCCCGACGCCCTCGGTGCTGACTCGAACGGGGGCAGGGCATGCTCAAGACCAAGTCGGTATCGAGCCCAATCCACGGAAGGGGCGACGGCCTGCGAATACTCGCGACCCGATTTCGCGGCCGGGGCATGCCCAAGAGCCGCTACCACGTGTGGATGGCCTCTCTGGGGCCCAGCGAGCGCCTCTTGAAGGCCGTCCAGCAGGGCCGGATGTCGTGGGCCCGGTTCGGTCGGGAATACCGGGCCGAGCTCTTCACGGGAGGCGGCATAGACGCCCGCAATCAGACCATCAAGAACCACGGTCAGAAATTCACGCTTCGTCTGATAGGGGCGCTGGCACGGACCGGTCCGGTGACCCTCCTCTGCCATTGCGCGGAAGACCAACCACGATGTCACCGGCACATTCTGCGCCGCCTCATCTTGACCAATCGGCTCTGAACGCGAGCCCTCCCAAACCCTCGGGCGCGGCGGGAGGAGTCCCGGCCCGTGCGACTCCGAGGCGGCCTCGGCAAGACCCCTCTCTGATGAATGATTACACCCACTTCCACCAGAATCGGCTCAACCTGGCCATCCACGCACTCATGGTCCCCGTCTTCGTGGCGTCGGCCTTCGCCCTGGCCGGGAACCTCCTCACGGGACGGTGGCGGGGGGCGCTGGCACTGGCCGCCGGCCCCATCTTGTCGCTCGCCCTACAGGGCTTCGGCCATCGCAGGGAGGTCCATCCGCCCCTCCCCTTCGCCGGCCCCGGGGACTTCCTGGGGCGCATCTTTACGGAGCAGTTCTTCAGGTTCCCCGCCTTCGTGCTGAGCGGGGAGTGGAAGCGGGCCTGGCGGCGGGCGGGGCGGACGCATTGACCTTCACCCACGACGCGGCCATTGCCCTGCGGATCGCGTGGGCGGCGCTATCCCGCAACACCCTCCGCGCCACCCTGACCGCCGTCGGGATAACGATTGGGACGAGCGCCGTGATCTCCACCGTCGCCATCGGGGAAGGCGGAGCGGCCCAGATCCACGAGCAGCTCCTCTCGCTCGGGGACAACTTGATCTGGGTCGAAGCGGGAGGACGCAACGTGAACGGCATCCGCACCGGGACGGGCACCACCCCCACCCTGGTGCTGTCCGACATGCAGGCCATCCTGGACTCCGTCCCCGCCCTCAAGACCTGCTCGCCCCAAGTCGACGCGAGCATCCAAGTCATCCACGGAAACCAGAACTGGCGCACGACCTACCGCGGTGTCTCCCCCGAGTACCTGAGCATCCGCCGCTGGACGGTGGTGAGCGGGGACGTCTTCTCGCCGCAACAGGTCGACACCGCGGCTACCGTGTGCTTGGTGGGACACAGCGTGGCCACGCGGCTCTTCGGCGAGGAGGAGCCGGTGGGCCAGACCATCCGCGTCCGGGACCTGCCCTTCCGGGTGATCGGCAGCCTGGCCCCCAAGGGGCAGTCCGCCCAGGGGACTGATCAAGACGACTTCATCCTGGTGCCCTTCACGACCTCCATGCGAAAGCTGAAGGGGGTCACCTGGCTCGACGACATCATGTGCTCGGCGGTGGCGCCCGACCTGAACCCGACGATCGAGGGCGAGCTCATTCGGCTCCTGCGCGACCGTCACCACATCGTCCCCGGCCAACAAGACGACTTCAACATCCGCCAGCCCCAAGAACTCATCAAGGCCCAGGAAGACATGGCACGGACCCTGACCGGGCTCCTGGCGGGGGTGGCCACGATCTCGCTCGTGGTGGGAGGGGTGGGGATCATGAACATCATGCTCGTCTCCGTGACGGAGCGGACGCGCGAGATCGGGCTCCGGATGGCGGTGGGGGCGAGGGAGACCTCCGTCCGCCTGCAGTTCCTGGCCGAGGCCGTGCTTTTGTGCCTGGTGGGCAGCGCGCTGGGCGTCCTGACCGGCATCTTGGCCTCGCGTGGGATTGCCGAGGCGATGCAGTGGCCGATGCTGGTCTCCCCGTTGGCCGTGGGCATCGCCGCCGCCTCCGCGATCGCGACCGGGCTGGTCTTTGGCTACTACCCCGCGCGGAAGGCCTCGCGCCAGGACCCCATCCAGGCGCTGCGCCATGAGTGAGCGGGGCCGGGTGGATCCAGGCGCCCTCACCCCCTGAGGTCGCTCCTCCCGGGCTCCTCCCGGCTCGACCCGGAGGCCGTGGCCGATGTACCCTGAGCCACCCAGGTCCCCTGCCGCCTGGGGTTCGTGAGGGCTCCAGAGAAGGATAGCGAGGCGACGGTTGCAGAAGCGGGTGGGCGATCTCTCGGTCCCATTCCTCACCAACCGAGGGCCGCGCGCCCGACGCGGCGCCTGGCCCCCCGTCGCGGGCTGAGGGAGCGAGCCATGCCTGGGGAGACGATCCTGGTCGTGGACGACGAGACCGCGGTTCGCGAGCTCTTGGACGAGATCCTGAGCCAGGCCGGCTTTCGCGTGGTCACGGCCGGCGACGGCCGGGAGGCACTGACCGTCTTCGCGCAGGTGAGACCCCAGCTCGTGATCTCCGACGTCGGAATGCCCGGGATGGACGGCTATCAGCTGTATGAGCACGTCCGGAGCCGGCCGGAATGGGTCCTGGTCCCCTTCGTCTTCCTCACCGGCCTGGGCGATGCAGAGGACGTCCGCCGCGGCAAGGGCCTGGGCGCGGACGACTACCTGGTCAAGCCCTTTCGGGAAGACGACCTCCTGCTCGCGGTGCGCGCCCGACTCGCGCGTCACGCCCAGTTGGAGACGGCCCGTGAAGCCCAGGTCGAGGAGCTGAAGCAGACGATCCTCCGCACGCTCAACCACGAGCTGCGCACCCCCCTGACCTACCTCTCCGGATACGCCGAGATCCTGCGCGAGTCGGGGGCGGAAATGGGGGTGGTGGGGCCCCTCAAGCAGGCCATCGACGGCATTCTGGCGGGGAGCGACCGCCTGAGCCGTCTCGTGGAGGACCTCCTCACCCTCGTGGAAGTGGACTCCGCAGGGGCTCAGCAGGCGCACGAACGCCGGCGCCGCCCGCTTGCCGACCTGCCCAACCTTTTGAAGTCGGTGCTCCAGAGGGAGAGGGTGAGCGCGGAGGTTCGCCACATACAGCTCCTGGCCGACGTGCCCTCGGAGCTGCCTCCCATCGTCGGCGATTCCGAGTCCTTGGGGGGTGCGGTCCGGCGTCTCCTGGACAACGCGATCAAATTCTCGAAGGAGGGCGGTGAGGTCACGCTGAGGGCGCGGGCCGCGGATGGCCGTCTCCGCATCGAGGTTCGCGACCATGGGGTCGGCATGCCGGCTTCGGAGCTGGGGCGGATTTCCGACCTCTTCTACCAGTTCGACCGCCACACCCAGGAGCAGCAAGGTTCCGGCCTGGGCCTCACCATCGTGCGCGGCATCGTCGCCCTCCACGGGGGGACCCTCGGCTTCGAAAGCCAGGTCGGCGTCGGATTCACGGCCACCATCGAGCTACCCACCTCCGCCTGAGCTGTCATGGCTCGGCTCCTGGTGCTGTCGCCCCTCCTGGCTTTCGTTCTGGCTTACGCGCCCGACATGGGACGCGGGTTCATCAAGGACGACTTTCGCTGGATTGCTGAGAGCCGGGCCGAGGGGGTGGCGGAGGCGCTGGCCCTCTTTGGCCGGGACAACGGCTTTTATCGGCCCCTGGTGGGCTTGAGCTTTGCCGCCGACCACGCCCTCTTCGGCGTTCGTCCCTTCCCTTACGCGCTCACAAATCTCCTCGTGATCCTGGCCGCGGCGGCGGTGCTTTACGCCCTCGCCCGAGCGCTCGGGCTCTCCCCCGGGGCCGCCGCCCTCGCGGCCGGCGCCTTTCTCCTGAACCCCCACGGTATCAAGGACGCCATCCTCTGGATCAGCGGGCGCACGTCGGGCCTCTTGACTCTGCTCAGCCTGCTCGCGGCCTTCGCCTTTGTCCGGGGGCGGGTCTTTTGGGCCGCGGGAGGGGTGCTGCTCGCCCTCTTCTGCAAAGAAGAGGCGGTGCTCCTGCCCGCCATCCTGGCCGCGGGGGCGCTCATCCGTGCCCCTGGGGGCCCCTCCACCCGCCTCCGCGGCGCCCTCCTCTCCTCCTGGCCGCTCTTTCTGCCCCTGCCCCTCTATTTCGCGCTCCGCTCCATGACAAGCGCCTTTCTGCCCGCCACCGCCCCCCCGCACTACCGTCTCTCCCTGGATCCCGGGCTCATCGCCCGCAACGTCTTCGAGTACACGGACCGAGCCTGCACCATCCCGCTCGTGGCCGTCGCCCTCATCGCTCTCGCGGCACGCTCCCGGCCGAGGGTCGACGCGGGGGAGCGCGGGGTCCTCCTTTGGAGCCTGCTCTGGATCGCGGGGGGGTACGGCCTGACCCTATGGCTGCCGGTTCGGTCCAGCCTGTACGCTGTCCTTCCCTCGGCGGGGGCGGCCCTGGCGGGGGCGGCCCTCGCCCAAGCCCTCTGGAGGGAGGCGGCTCCGGGCCCGAGGACAAAGCTCCTGGTGGCGGCCGCGCTGGTCCCGCTGCTGATGGTACCCCTCTTCCGGGACCGCAACCGCCGCGCCGTGAGCGAGGCGGAGCTGAGCACGGCCGCCCTCGACGACCTCGCCCGCGCCTTCGCCGATCACCACCCCAAGGCGACTTTCGTGCTGGAGGACGACCCCCAGGCGCAGCCGAACCTGGAGCGCTCCTTCGGGACCCTTCTCGAATCTGCAGTCTTCCTCAGAACGGGCCGGGTCCGTTTGGTGCGCTACTTTCCCGCCGGCACCACGTGGACAGTGGCCGAGATCGCCCCCTATCGGGCCACGGGCGAAAGGGCGGTGCTCGCCCTGAGGGGCGGTCGGCTGCGGGAGGCGGAGTGACGCCTAGCGAGAGGAGGCCTGGGGCGGTCGGCGCCACTCGTCGATGAGGGAGGCGACGAGGGCCGTCCAGCCCGTCTGGTGCGAGGCGCCCAGGCCCTCCCCGCTCTCGCCGTGGAAGTACTCATGAAAGAGGATGAGGTCCCGCCAATGGGGGTCCTCGTGGAGCTTGCGCCGGTTCCCGTGGAGCGGACGGCGACCGGCGGCATCGCGGGTGAAGATCCGGATCATCCGGTTGGCAAGCTCCTGCGCCACGTCCCAGAGGCTCAGGCTCGTCCCCCCCTCCCCCATCGGCACCTTGAGGGTGGGGCCGTAGGCCGTGCCCAGCTTGCGCAGGGACTCGATCATGAGGAAGGCGGTGGGGAACCAGACGGGGCCGCGCCAGTTCGAGTTGCCCCCCTTGATCTTGTCTTCGGACTCCCCCGGCTCATAGCGCACCTCGCGATCCCCGAAGCGGAAGGGATGAAGGGCGTGGTGGCGGGAGAGGGTGCGCAAGCCGTAGGGGGAGAGGAATTCCTCGGGGTCCAGGATCCGGTGCAGCAGGGCCTTCAACTGGTCCTCGTCCACGATGGCCAGGACGTGGACCCGCTGCCCATCCCTTTCCAGGGTATGGCAGACGTTCTGGACGATGTGGCGCTTGTTGGTCAGGAACCACTGCATGTTGCGGCGGAACTCCTGGAAGGGGAGGATCCAGCGATCCTCCAGCCGCTCGACCGCGTAGAGGGGGATGAGCCCCACCTGCGAGCGCACCCGGAACTTGTCGTAGCTGCCGTCGGGGTGGCGGAGCACGTCGTAGAAGAACCCGTCCTCCTCGTCCCAGAGCTGGTACTTCCTTCCCCCCATCCGCTTCATGGCCGCGCCGACGTAGATGTAGTGCTGGAAGAACTTGGTGGCCAGGGCCTCGTAGACGGGATTCTCCCGAGCCAGCTCCAGGGCGATGCGCATGAGGTTCAGGCAGAACATGCCCATCCAGCCGGTGGCGTCGGACTGCTCGAGCACGGTCCCCCCCGGCAGGGGCTCGCTGCGGTCGATGACGGCGATGTTGTCGAGGCCCAGGAATCCACCCTCGAAGACGTTGTTTCCCTCCCGGTCCACCTTGTTCACCCACCAGGCGAAGTTCATGAGGAGCTTGTGGAAGCACTTCTCCAAGAATGCGCGGTCGGCCCGGCCGGAGCGGATGCGGTCCATGTTGTAGACGCGCCAAACCGCCCAGGCATGGACAGGGGGGTTCAGGTCCGAGAACTCCCACTCGTAAGCGGGGAGCTGGCCCGAGGGGTGCAAGAACTGCTCGAAGAGCAGGACCCAGAGCTGCTCCTTGGCCAGCTCCGCGTCCAGGAGGGCCAGGGTCACGCATTGGAAGGCCAGATCCCAGGCCGCAAACCACGGGTACTCCCACTTGTCGGGCATGCAGAGCACCCGCATCGAGTTCAGGTGCCGCCAGTGCACGTTGCGCAGCTGCAGCCGGGAGGCGGGGGGCGGGGAGCGCGGATTGTCGCCCTCCAGCCACTGGTTGACGTCGAAGAGGTAGATCTGCTTCGACCAGAGCAAGCCCGCGAAGGCCTGGCGCTGGACGAGTCGCTCCTCGTCGCTGGCCCCCGGGGGGTGGATGAAGGCGTAGAACTCGTCCGCCTCCTCCCGGCGCTTGGCGAGCACGCCCTCCACGTCGCCAAGCGGCGTCTCCAGCCGGTCGGGGGTGAGCCGCATGCGGAGGGTGACCGACCCCCCCGCGGGGACGAGGTAACGGTAGTGGGCGGCTCCTTTGGTCCCGATCTCTTCCGGGTTCACCGAGTCCTCGCCGTGGATGATGTGGCCGTGGAAGGCATCCTTTACGTAGGGCCGTCGGCTGCGTGCGCCCACTCCCCCGACCCGGAGAGCATTGGTCTCGTTGTAGGTGAAGAGCAGCCGCCCCCCGGGCTCGAGGTAGAGGTGGCGGGTCCCCAGACGGTATTCGAAGGCGAGGCCGCGGAGCGGCTCCGCCGTGCGGTCGTCCGCGACCAGGGTCATCCCGCTCCCGTCCACGTTGCCCGTGCGTAGGATGGGCTCCGAGGTCGCCTCCGCGCCCCAGGCCCAGGTGTTCCGGAACCAGAGCTGGGGGAGGAGGTGGAGGGGGGCCGCCTCCGGGCCGCGGTTGTGCGCGACAACGCGGATAGCGATATCCTCGGGCGAGGCCTTGGCGTACTCCACGAAGACGTCGAAGTAGCGGTCGTCATCGAAGATCCCGGTGTCCAGGAGCTCGAACTCGGGGCCGCGGCCACCGCGCCTGATGTTCTCCTCGATGAGCCGGCGGTAGGGATACTCCTGCTGGGGATACTTGTAGAGCCACTTCATGTAGGAGTGGGTGGGCGTGGAGTCGAGGTAGAAGTAGCACTCCTTCACGTCCTCCCCGTGGTTGCCCTCCATGGGCACGAGGCCGAAGAGGCGCTCCTTGAGGATGGGATCACGCTCGTTCCAGAGGGCGAGGGCGAATACCAGAATCTGGTAGCGGTCACAGATCCCGGCCAGGCCGTCCTCGCCCCACCGGAAGGCCCGGCTCCGGGCGAGGTCGTGCGGGAAAGAGTCCCAGGCCGCGCCGTCCGCGCTGTAGTCCTCGCGGACCGTTCCCCACGACCGCTCCGCCACGTAGGGCCCCCAGCGGCGCCAGCCGCTGTGGTCGTCGTGGAGGCCGGCTAGCCGCTCGTGCTCCCGGGTGGGCGGGGTCGGGGGCATCTTCAGTTCCAGCGAAAGAAGCGCAGACCGGCCGCGAAGCTCAGCCCGCCCCAGGCGGCAAGGATGAGCAGCCGCACCCCCTGCGAGGGCAGGCTCGCCCCCTCGAGGATGACGGCGCGCAAGGCGTCGTTGAGCGCGGTCAAGGGCAGGGCGCGGATCACCGGCTGCAGGGCGTCCGGGAAGCGGTCGGGGGAGAAGAAGATCCCCGAGCAGATGAACATGGGCATCATGATCACGTTCATGAGGCCGGTCACGGTCTCGATGCGCCGCGCCCGCGAAGCCACCAGGAGCCCGATCCCCCCGAAGGCAAGGGCCCCCACCGTGCCCACGGCGAGAACCGCGGCCACCGAGCCCCGGAGGGGAACCCCGAAAGCCAGGCGCCCGAAGGCGAGAAGGAAGGAAACCTCGAGGGCCATGAAGACCACGCGCACCGCCATCTGCGCGGCCATGAAGTCCGCGCGGTGCATGGGGGTGGCGGTGAGGCGTTTCAAGAGCTTCTTGATCCGCATGTCCACCAGGTTGAAGCCCACGCCCCACATCCCGCCGCTCATGAGGTTCATGCCCATGATGCCGGGGATGAGGAAATCGATGTAGCGGCCGCCCGGCTCCAGGACTGGCCGATCCAGGCTGGCCAGGGGGTCCCGGCGCCCGGCCGCCCGCTGCAGAGCGTCGTCCACCCGCGCGCGGGCCACCGCCGCCTCCGGCCGTGAGGGATCGAGCCGGTACTCGAGGCCGCCCGCCCCCGGGGTGAGGGGGGCGGGGCCCGCGACGACCACCACCTCCACCTTTCCCATGGTCAGGGCGCGGGAGGCCTCCCCCTCGCTGAGGACGGCGATCCTGAGCCCGGGGGCCTCCTTTAGGCGGGCCGCGACCTCGGCCGCGCCCGGCCCCTCCACCACGGCCGCGCTCAGGACCTCCGCCGGCCGGTTGCGGAAAGCGAGCCCGAGGGAGAAGGAGAGGATGATCGGGAAGATGAAGCTCCAGAAGACGACCTCCGATTCCCGGTAAAACTCGCGGAACCGGGCCTGGCACAGGGCGCCGAAGGCCCGGAGGCGGGGGCGGTCACGCATCGCGCAGGTGTCTCCCGGTCAAGGCCACGAACACGTCCTCCAGGCTGGCGTGGCGGGTGGTGAGGCTGGCCAGCTCCCAACCCCCCTCCTGCAGCCGGTCCAGGAGGGCGGGGATGGCCCGGTGGGGCTCGGTCACGGTGAGGAGTAGCTGGCCGGCCTCGGCGTGGACGGCCCTCACCGCGGGCAAACCCTCGAGGTCGGGGGGCCGGAGGGGGCCGCGGGCGCTCGGGGCGGCCGAGATCTCTACCACGTGATCCCCCCCCAGCGACGTGACCAGCTCGCGGGGCGATCCCTCCGCGATGATGAGCCCATGGTCCACCACCGCCACCCGATCGCAGAGGCGTTCCGCTTCGTCCATGTAGTGAGTGGTGAGGAGCACGGTGCGGCCCCGGGTCTTGAACCCGTTCACGATCTCCCAGACCTGACGGCGGGATTGGGGATCGAGGCCGGTGGTGGGCTCGTCCAGGAAGAGCACCTCGGGATCCCCCACCAGCGCGCAGGCCACGGCCAGCCGCTGCTTCTGGCCGCCGGAGAGCGTCCCCACCCGGGCCTTTCGCTTCTCGGAGAGACCCACCTCGGCCAGGACCGCTTCGGGCTCCCGCCCCTCCCGGTACAGGCTGCGAAAGAGCTGCATGGTCTCGCCCACCTGCAACTTCTCGGAGAGAACCGTCTGCTGGAGGCAGACCCCGAGCCGCTCGCGTATCTCCCGGTCATCCCTTCCCCAGCGGCGGCCGAGGACCACGACCTCGCCCGCGCTCGGAGGCAGCAGCCCCTCCAGCACCTCGATGGTGGTGGTCTTTCCCGCCCCGTTGGGGCCCAGGAGTCCGAAGCACTCTCCGGCCGCGATCTCGAAGGAGATTCCGCGGACCGCCTCTACTTCGCCGTATTCCTTCCGGAGGTCGCGCACGGCGACGGTGGCTTCAGCCATTCGGGAGCGCCTCGTGACCGGGCGGTCAGAGGTAGGTCTCGATCCTGGCCTTCGCGCGCAGGGTGTTCACGAGCGCCTGGAGCGCCTCTCCGCGCCGCTGCTGGAGGATGTACTGCTTCACCGCGTCCTGGTCCCGGGGGAAGGAGGCCGGCTCCGCGGGAAGCCTCGCCTCCAGTTTGATGATGTGGAACCCGGCGGGGCTCTCCACGACGTCGGAGATCTGGCCCGGCTTCAGGGCGAAGGCAGCGTCGTCGAAGGCACCCTCGATCGCACCCCGCCCGATCTCGGGGAGCTGCCCTCCTTTCGGGCGGCTGTCCAAGTCGTCCGAGAACTGCTGGGCCAGGCCCGCGAAGTCCTCTCCGCGTCGGGCCCGCGCGTGCAGCTCTTCGGCCCGCTCGCGTTGCTGCTTGCGCTGGGCGCGGCTCGCGGTCGAGGCGACCCGAACCAGGATGTGCCGGAGCCGCAGGCGCTCGGGGCGGGTGAAGGTCTCCGGGTGGCTGGTCAAGGCCACCAGCGCTTCCGCGTCGGTCACGGGGCCGACTTTGGCCGCCTCCTGGGCGACCAAGGCATTCACCGTCTCCTGGGCCCGCAGCTCGTACTTGAAGGCCTGGGGGTCCAAGCCCCGCTGCGCGAGCTCGCTCGCCCACTGCGTCTCGTCGCGGTAGTCGAGGCGCGCCTTGTCGTAGGCCTGCTCGAGCCGGTGCTGGTCGGCGGCGAGGCCCCGGGCGAGGGCTTCCTGCAAGAGCAGCTCCCGGATGATGTACTGGTGCATGGCCTGACGAAGGGCGCCCGGCTTGTCCTTCTCCCGGTCCTGGCTCCGGTCCAGAGCCTTCTTGGCCAGGGTCACCACCTGCCCCAACTGCACCGGCTGTCCGTTCACCCGCGCCACGATGTCGGGGAGAGGGCTGGGGAGGGGCGTGACGCGATCGATCTCGGGAGGCCCTCCCGAGGGGGGTGCGGAAGGCGTTGGAGAGGGCTTCGGAGGGGACCCGGAGCAAGAGGCCGCCAGCACCGCGCAGCCCACCCATGCCCAGCCGCACCCCTTTGCCATTCCCGCGCCTCCCCGAGCCAACGCCCGGACGCCCACCGCAGGACAAAACACTAGGGTGCACGTTCGGCGAAGTCAAGACGATTGCAGTAGGATGGAGGTGAGGTCGCGTTGATGATGTCCCGGCGCCGTTTGCTTTCCCGAATCTGGCAGGAGTGGCTGCGCCCCCTCCTCGTGGTGGGGACCCTTCTCGGCTCCTTCCGATCGGCGGTGGCGGATTGGAACGACGTCCCCAGCGGCTCCATGGAGCCGACCATCCTGGTGGGCGACCGCGTGTTCGTGAACAAGGTGGCCTACGACCTCAAGGTCCCCTTCACCAGCTGGCGACTCTTGCGCTGGGGCGACCCAAGGCGAGGGGACGTGGTTGTCCTCTGGTCGCCTCACGACGGCCGCCGCCTCGTCAAGCGGGTGGTCGGCCTGCCCGGCGACCGCGTCGAGGTGCGGGGCTATCACCTGTGGGTCAACCGCGAGCCCGCGGCCTACGGCCCCCTCGCCGAAAACCTGATCCGCGAGCTGGGCCGGGAAGGCATGCCCGCGGCGTCCCTGGCCAGCGAGACCCTCGGGCCCCGGACCCACCCCGTCATGGCCGCCGGGCGCTCCGGCCCCGGCAGCGACTATGGGCCCGTCACCGTCCCCCCGGGCCACTACTTCCTCATGGGCGACCATCGCGACAACAGCTTCGACTCGCGGTTCTGGGGCTTCGCGGAGCGGGGGGCGATCGTGGGGCGGGCCTCGGCGGTGGTTCTCTCCCTCGATCACCAGCGCTTCTACCTTCCGCGCTGGCGCCGGTTCCTCAGCCCGCTGCCCTGAGCCGCATGTTCTCGGCCCGCACGCGGTGGGAACTGACTCCCAACCGCCTGGCTCGGATCCTCAAAGCCAAGCGAACGGCGGGTTGCCCGGTCATCGACATGACGGAGTCGAATCCCACGCGGGCGGGGATCCCCTACCCCTTGGACCTCCTCACGCCCCTGGCCGATCCCGCCGGCCTGCGCTACGAGCCCAGCCCCTTTGGTCTGGAGCCCGCGCGGGAGGCGGTGGCGGCCGACTTCGCGCGCCGCGGGTTCCCCCTCCGCCCCGACCGCGTCCTGCTCACGGCCAGCACCAGCGAGGCCTACAGCCTCCTCTTCAAACTCCTCTGCGACCCCGGCGACGAGGTGCTGGTCCCGCGCCCCGGCTACCCCCTCTTCGATTACCTGGCCGGGCTCGAGTCCGTGCGCGTGGTTTCTTACCCGCTGGAGTACGACGGCGGCTGGCGGCTGGACGTGGCCGCCGTGGCCGCGGCCGTGACCGCGCGCAGCCGGGCCGTGGTGACGGTCAACCCGAACAACCCCACCGGCTCTTACCTCAAGCGAGACGAGGCACGCGCGCTTAGGGCCCTCTGCGCCGAGCGCGGCCTGGCCTTGATCTCGGACGAGGTCTTCGCGGACTACGCGGTCGGGGAGGACCCAAGCCGGATGGCAAGCGTGGCCGAGGACGGGAGCGGCCTGGCCTTTGCCCTCGGCGGCCTCTCCAAGTCCTGCGCCCTGCCCCAGCTGAAACTGGCCTGGATCGCGACCTCGGGGCCGGAGGGCCTCCGCGACCAGGCGCTCTCCCGACTGGAGGTCGTGGCCGACGCGTTCCTCTCCGTGGGGACCCCGGTCCAACTCGCCGCACCCTCCCTGCTCGCGCGCCGGGCCGAGCTGCAGGCCCCCATCCAGGCTCGCCTGCGGGAGAACCGCGATGCGCTGCGCGCACATCTCGATTTGTCCTCCCCCGCCCGCCTCCTCGAGGCGGAGGGAGGCTGGTACGCGGTTCTGCGCGTTCCCGCCACTCATCCCGAGGAGGAGCGAGTGGCGCGGCTCCTGGAGCAGAGCAACGTGCTCGTCCACCCGGGCTACTTCTTCGACTTCCCTGGCGAGGCCTACCTCGTGCTCAGCCTGCTGCCGCCACCCCCCCTCTTCGCCGAGGGCCTGGGCCGGATCCTCGACTCCCTCATGCTATAAAAGCTCGTGGAGGTGGACGCAATGACCGTCAAGCGTGTTTCGCCCGAGGAAGCCCGCGACTTGCTGGAGAAGGAGGGTTACGTCTATGTGGACGTACGCTCCATCCCCGAATTCGAGGCGGGCCATCCCACGGGAGCGTACAACGTCCCTCTGCAGCACCTGGGGTCGGGGGGCATGACCCCGAACCCCGAGTTCATGGCCGTGATGGAAAAGGCCTTCCCCAAGGAAGCCAAGCTCGTCGTCGGATGCAAAGCGGGGGGGCGGTCGCTGCAAGCCACGTCCCTTCTTCTCTCCGTTGGCTATCGGAACGTCGTCGACCAGCGCGCGGGGTTCCAGGGGACGGTGGACCCCCAGGGCCGGCCGGAGCCGGGATGGGGACCCAAGGGCCTGCCCACGAGCAAGCAGGCGGAAGAGGGCCACGCGTATGAGGCCCTGCGGAGCAAGACGCGATGAGCTTCCCCCGCGGAGTGGTGGTCACGGGCGGGGCCGGGGCCCTGGGGCGGGCCGTGGTCCTAGGCCTCCTGGAGCGGGGGGCGCGGGTGGCCGTGCCCTATCGTTCGCCCGCGGAGTGGGACGAGCTGCAGCGGGCCGCGGGGCGAAACGAAGCTCTCCTCGGCACGCGCGCGGACATCGCCGACCCGGAGGGGGCGCGGTCCTTCGTGGACGAGGCCAGTCGCTGGCTGGGCCGGCTCGATGGCCTGGCCGCGGTGGCGGGAGCCTACACGGGGTCGGGTAGCCTGGAGGCGGCTCCGGTCGAGGAGTGGGAGCGGATGCTCCAGGCCAATCTGGGGACGGCCTTCGCCGTCTGCCGGGCCGCCCTCCCCCATTTGCTGAAGCAGGGCGGGAGCGTCGTCACCGTTGGCTCGCAGCTGGCGAGCGCGGGGGGAGCGGGGGCCGCCGCCTACGCCGTCTCCAAGGCGGGGGTGGAGGCCCTGACGCGGGTCCTGGCCCTGGAGAATCGCGACCGCCGCGTACGCTTCAACTGCGTGGTCCCCGGCATCATCGACACCCCCGCCAACCGTCGAGCCATGCCCCAGGCGGACGTCTCGCGCTGGACATCACCGGCCGCCATCGCGCGCGTGATCCTGTTCCTGCTTTCGGCCGAGTCCGCTCCGACCACGGGCGCGATCGTGCCCGTGGACGCCCCCGCCTGAAGAGGCGCCTCAGGGCACGGTGAGGCGGCGCAGGCTCAAGAAAAACAGAAGCATCGACACCAGGATCAAGCCGACCAGGAGGAGCGTGCGACTGAGGGGCGGCGCCACCTGCCGCCGGGGCGCGCCCGTCCGCGGCCCAGGAACGCCCGCCGCCAGCACTCGCTCCTGACACCGGTTGCAAGCGGCGAGGTGGACCGCCAGCGCCTCCGGCCCTCGCCCGGGGGGAGCCGCGACCAACGCGGCTATGGCCGCCTCGGTGAGACAGCCTTGGGCATCGAGGAGGGCGGTCGCGGGATGGGTGGGGACGCTCATGGGGCAATCCTCGGTCGCGCGCCGGGGGGGATGGCCTCCGCGCGCAGCAAGTGCTGGTCGCCCCCGCTCGCGGGCCGCGGGATCTTGAGGCCCGCGGCGGCGAGGGCGTCGAAAAGGTGTTCTGGGGGGTCCACCCGGCGTCGGAAGGGCCGGCCCTTCTCGTCCACGTAGACGGGGCATCCGGTTGCCTCGCAGCTGTCGGAGACGTAAGCCGGCTGGCGGTCGAGGTCCTTGTGCCCGACGATCGCGGCTTCGGTCAGGCGCCCCTCCGACATGTCGAGCAGGGCCCGTAGGAGCCAGACCAGGGTGAGAACCTGGGGGCGGGGGAATGGGTCTTGGCTGCGCCCGGAATGCGACACCTCGATCCCGACCGTGTCGTGGTTCGCGCCCTGGACGTGCGCGTAGGCGGGGGCCGCCTCCTCGGCGAGCCGGCGGCGCCACTCCTCATCGGCGGGGCCGTCGCTGGGAGGCTGGCGGCCGGGGGATTCACCCGGCCGGGGGTGCCGGGGCCAGAGGGAGCCGTCGGTCCACACGATCCAATGGGCACCGAAACTAGGCTTGCGCCAAAGGGCCAGGGTCCCCGATGGGGACAGAAAGACGAAGCGCATCTCTGGTCGACCGTAGAACGGCCCTCCAGGCGTGTGGAGGACGATTCGCTCGATACGGGCGGGCAGGGCGACCCCCCCCGCGCCCATACCGGGCAGGAGCAGGAGCGCGACCGCCAGAACGGACCTCACGCGCTCGTGCCCGCCCTCGCCCTCAAGTCCGGGCGCCATCCTACTACGCCGGAGTCGGGGTCCTCGACGTGCCGTTGACGCTTCCCGCAGCATCCGCCAAAACGCAGGCGGGGGTCTCGACGCTCCACGTGCTTTACCTCCGGCCCTCCTGGCCGTAGCGCTCGTCATGTGGGCGAGTCAGGATGCCACCGTACCACGAACCGACGCCGAGTCAGGTCCCACTAACCTTGGGGAGCCTCTCGGCCGCAACCGGCGGCCGGGGGTCGCGCTCGGTCAAGCGCTCCAAGGGGGGAGGAGCGGGTCCAACGGGCTCGAGCCGCCTCGGCTGATCTCGCGCTCGATCGAGGGCTCCAAGGTATACTCCTCCGCCGTGGGCTTCGAAACCACTCCCACCCGGCTCTGGAAGCGCCTCTCTCCCGAAGAGCGGCTGGCCGCCGCCCTGAGCTTTTGGCGAGAGCCGCCCTCGGAAGTGATCGGGACCGCGCTCGGACTGATCGTGAAGGCCCGCCACATGCGTCCGCAGGCCGTGCGGGCCTTGGCTCCCGAGGCCCGGGCCCGGGCCTTGGCCCTCGTCCTCGATCCCGGCGACGCCCTGGCCTCCGCGCTCCTCGTAGCCTTGCACATGGGCGAACGCCGGCCTCTGCTCGGAGTGTTCCTGGATGCGGTGGGTCTCCGCCACGAGGACGGCATCCTCAAGGACGAGCCGCCCGAGGTGGCGCCCCTGGGTGAGGAGTCGGCCCGGGCGGGGGTCAAAGCCCTTCTCGCCGCCTTCCCCCGGCCGCAGGTGGAAACCTACCTCAACACGCTCTGGCTGCAGGACCCCGAGCGCTGGGCCGTGCTTCAGCGACAAGATCTCCCCTGATCTACTCCAAGCCCACCGCCGTGGGCAGGTGGGCCTCCATCGTCTCCTCGCGGGAGGGCAGGAGCAGCCAATAGCGCTCCGCGTGGTCCCGGGTGCCCAGCCTTCGGTCGTAGGCGGCGGCCATGCGGATGAAGCGTTCCGCCGCCCGCCGGTCCGCCGGGAGCAGAGCCGACACCGCCGCGCGGAGCAGGGGCAGGGTCTCGGGGTCGGACGCCTGTACGACGGGCTGCATCTTGGGCCCAAACGACCGCTGGGGGTTCCAGCCCCGGGCCAGCCGCCACTCGCGGGCGGCGGGGCCGGTGGAGCGGAGCCGGTCCGACCACCCTCCGAGGTCTCCCCGGAGGGCGGCCGCGACGTGAAACGACATGAGGTAACGGGCGAGCCCGGCCCGATCGGCGGCCTCCGTGGCCCCCGGGGGCAGCCGCACCCCCAGGAGGCCTAGGCGGATCCGGACCGCCCCCGGCACGAACGCCTCGGGGCGCTCCTCGTAGAAGAAGAGGTTGCGACCGGGCTCGCCCGCGAAGGCCCTGAGCGCGGCCTCGTAGGTGAGCCGGTGGTCGACGTGGCCGCCCACGCCCAGGGGCGCGTAGATGTGGCGGGGGCGGATGCGGGGACCGATGTCCGCCAAGAGCTTGACCGCCCTCATCAGCCAGGTCTCATGGTCCGGAGGGTGGCCGAAGGCCAGGGAGTCGAAAGCAACGGCTCCGGGCTGGCGGCGGCGGGCAGGGGGCAGGCCGGCCACGACGTAGTCGGCGCCTAGGCGGGTCAGCGTTCCCACCAGATCCCGCGGGCCGCCGGGGGGCGCCGCTTCGTCGGCACGGGACTCGAAGAGCCCGACGACCAGAACGCTCTGGCCGCGAAGCTTTTCCGCCCGGATCCTTCCCGTGCAGGAGAAGGCCACGTCGTCTCCGTGGGGGGAGAGATAGAGGCTGTCGTAGCGGCCGAGCCGATTCAGGTCCAGAGTTGGCATGTTCGAGGGTAAGTCCGGAGGGGGACGTAATGGGTCAACTGTTCCCGCCACGGTTTCCTCCCTACCGCAGGCGAACCAGCCGGGTTATGGGGGGTAGGCAGCGCGCGTCGTCGCAGGCCTGGTAAGTCAGCTCCAAAGAAGGGGCTCCGCCCGCGGGGGGCTCAATCTCACCCTGGAGCGCCACCCGCCCCCGGTACACGGAAATGGGCTCGGCGGCGGGGCCGTAGGGCTCCCCGGCCGGATAGCGCAGGCCCCGCAGCTGGCCGAGCACGGGGCCGAGGGAGGTCGCGACAAGCGAGGGGAGGCTCGCGGGGTGGGCGTTCAGGTGCCAGCCCGGGCGAATGGCCAACTCGACCACGAACGGCCGCCAGGGCCCGGTGCCGGCCGCGAGCTGACCGCCCACCTCGACCACGTCACGGGCCGTTTCCTCCAGGCCCGCGGCGGCTACGGGCGCGGCCCCGGCGGGGACGGGGGCTCCGGGCGTGTCGCGGGACCGGTGCCAGGCCCGGACCAGGCTGACGTGGCCGAGGGGCATGGCGCTCATGGCTCCCCCGAACGCGCCCAGCACCCCCTCCGCACGGGAGAAGAAGGAGGCATCCCCGGTCAGCCGGCCCAGTTGGATCAGGTTCAAGGCCGCGACGCCGTTGCCGGAGGCGACCGCCCCGTCAAAGGCCGGCTTGGCCCGGAAGAGCAGCCGGGGATCCTCGCCGGCGGCGAAGTAGCCGCCCGCCGGGCCCCCCAGCCGGCGCTCTTGCTCGGCGGCGAGGCGGGTGGCCTCCGCCTTAAAGCGCTCCTCCCCCGTCACCGCCTGCAGGGCCAGCAGCCCCGAGATCAGGAACGCATAGTCGTCGAGGAAGGCGGGGATCCGCGCCCGGCCCGCGCGCCAGGCATGGAGGAGCGTGCCCCCCTCCGGATCCCGGAGCCGGGTGAGGACAAAGTCCGCGGCCCGGCGGCCAGCCTCGACGTAGGCCTGCTCGCCCAGGCGGTCCCCGCCCCGGGCCATGGCTTCGATCATGAGGCCGTTCCAGTCGGCCAGGACCTTGTCGTCAACGAGGGGCCGGGGCCTCTTCCCCCGGGCCTCGAACAAGGCTTTCCGGCCTGGTTCCAGGCGCGCGCGCAACTCCGCCTCGGAGAGGCCGTGGGCACGGGCCGATTCCGCCAGCGGCCGCGCGAGGTGGAGGACGTAGCGGTCGGTCTCGAAGGTCGGCGGCCCGTCCAGGCCGTAAACGGAGGTGAAGAGCCCGCGGTCCTCGTTCGGGAGCAGCGTCTCCAGCTCGTCCTTGGTCCACGTGTAATAGGCCCCCTCGTGGCCCCCGGTCTCGGCGTCAATCGCGGAGAGGAAACCGCCCTCCGGACCCGTCAGCTCCCGCAAGACGAAGGCCAAGACGGAGCGAGCAACCGCCTCGAAGCCGGCCTCGGGAGCGAGCCGCGCGGCCTCCGCGTAGAGCACGGCCAGGGCGGCGTTGTCGTAGAGCATCTTCTCGAAGTGGGGGACGAGCCACTGGGCGTCGGTCGAGTAGCGGTGGAAGCCTCCCCCCAAGTGGTCGTGGATCCCGCCTTCGGCCATTCCCTCCAGGGTCTTGAGCAGCATCTCCCGCGCTTGCCCGTCGCCCTCTCCCGCCCGGTCGAGAAGGAAGAACAGGTTCGAGGGAGAGGGAAACTTGGGAGCGCGGCCGAACCCCCCAAAGGTCCGGTCAAAGCGCTGGGCCAGCGCGGCCTGGGTCTCCTCCCCCAAGGCCGGCTCGGGCAGGCGGGGAGGAGCGGAGCCTGCCCCGAGCTGCTCCCGCATCGCCTCCGCCACCTCCTCCGCCTGGTCGTGGACCTCGTCGCGCCGCAGCTCCCAGGCCTCTCGCAGCGCGGCCAGGACGCGCGGGAAACCAGGCCGCCCGAGTCCGTCCTGAGGCGGGAAGTACGTTCCCGCGAAGAACGGCTTCAGGTCGTGGGTCAGGAAGAGCGAGTTGGGCCAGCCCCCGGAACGCGTGATGAGCTGGGTGGCGGCCATGTACACCTCGTCGAGGTCAGGCCGCTCTTCACGGTCCAGCTTGATGGAAACGAAGCCCTCGTTCATTTGCCGGGCGATCTCCGGGTTCGAGAAGCACTCGCGCTCCATCACGTGGCACCAGTAGCATGTCGAATAGCCCACGGAAAGGAAGATCGGCTTGTCCTCCGACCGGGCCCGGGCAAAGGCCTCCTCTCCCCACGGATACCAGTCCACGGGATTTTCTGCGTGGAGCAGAAGATAAGGGCTCGACTCTCGAGCTAGCCGGTTGCGCACGTCAGCCAAGTGAGCTTGCCTCTTTTGAATACAGTCTACAGCCACTGCTGGCGCCCTGGGTGAATGTAAACGTATACTGATAAAACTCTAAACGTATATGTTGCTCTAAATGCAATTCCAGGCTAGGCTTTGGCCCCATGCCGCTCACCCTCCGGCGGCGCTATTTGCTGGGCGCGCTGCTCGGCCTCTGCGGGCTGTGGCTCAACGAGGTCACTGTTCCCTTGCTCACGCAGGGAACGCCGCAGTTCGTCTTCGGTGGCGCCGCGGTCATGGTCTGCTTTGTCAGCCTGGGCACGGGGCCCGGGCTGATGGCCGCCCTGATCTCGCTCCTCCACCTCCTCGCACCCCGAAACGCCGCCGCCCTGGCCACGCTCGTCTACGTTGTTGAGGCCTGGGCAGCCTGCCTGCTCTACCGACGTTACGGCAGCCTGGTTTTCGCGGTCACCGCCTTCTGGTTCAGCGCCGGCTTCATCCTGGATTTGGTCGTCTACGGGGGAATGGTCGGCCTTACGCAAGACTTCCTTACGCTGCTTTTCATCAAGCAGGTCTTTAACGGAATCCTGAATGCCCTGATCGCCGAAGCGGTATTGCGCTTGCCCGGGGTGAGGCTTTGGCTGCCGGCCCGCGACTCCATCCTGCCCGCCAGCCTGAAACAGTACGTCTTCAACCGCGTGGTCTTCGTGGTCATGATCCCGGCCCTGGCCCTGGCCATGCTGTTCACCCGCACGGCCTACCAGGGCCACATCCTCCAAGCCCAGGCGCGGGAGCAGCATGCCGCGCAGGAGCTGAGGACGGGCCTCCGCGAGTTCCTGCTCGGCCGAGCGACCGCGATCGGAGGCCTCGCTCGGAGGCTGGAGACGGATGGGGCCGCCCAGCGAGTTGCCGCGCAGAGCCGGCTGGACCACTTCCGCCAGGAGAGGCCGGAGTTCCAGAGCCTCAGCTTCACGAACGCCCAGGGCGTGGAGGTCGCGGGCAGCGCCCCCTCTGGTCCTTTCGGGGGCGCCCTCGATGAGGTGACCCGGTCCCTCATCTTCAAGGAGGCCCGGGCCGAAGGACGGACGATCTACACCTCGCTCGCCGCCGGCCCCCACGGGGGCAGGGAGAACCCGGAGCCGCTCCTGATCGTCACCGAGCCGCTGCTGGACGGGCAAGGGCGATTCCGGGGCACGATCTCCGGGACCCTGGGACAGGCGGCCTTCGCTCCCCTCTTGGCTTCGGTCCGCGCGCACCCCGACGAGATCGTCACCCTCTTCGACCAGGACTACAACGTCATCTTCTCGTCGGACCCCCATCGACGCGCCGGGGACTCCCTGAAGGGATATCCCCCCGTGGAAGACCTGTCCGGACCCGCCCGCAGCTTCGCTTACTTTCCTCGCCCCGACGGCACGCTGGAGAGCGAGCTGGCCATCAATTTGCGCCACGCCTCCTTTCAGCGGGACACGCTTTCCGGCCTGGGCGCGCTCGTGGATCTTCCCGCCCGCAGCCTGCATCGGGACATGATGCCCACCGCCTACCGGATCCTCCTCTTCCTGGTCCTGACCCTGCTCTTGCTCTACGCGGTGGTGACGCGGTTCGCGCGCCGGGTCTCGGAGCCCCTGCTCGCCATCAACGGCGCCGCCAACGACATCGCGGCCGGTCGCTTCCCCGTGGAGGCCTCGCTCGAGGGCCTGGCGCGTAACCCCATCGAGGAGATCCAGAGCGTGGCCTTCCACTTCCTCACCATGCGCGACGCCCTGGCCTATCGCGATACCCTCACCGGCCTCCCCAACCGTCAGCTGTTCCTGGACCGCCTGGGCCTGGCCCTCGTCCAGGCCCGTCGGAGCCGGGAGGGCCTGGCCGTGCTCTACCTGGACCTCGACCGCTTCCGCCTCGTCGAGGACTCCCTGGGCCACGCCACCGGCAACGAACTGCTGCGGATCGTGGCCGAGCGGCTGCAGAGCAGCGTGCGCGAGGGGGACACGGTGGCCCGCCTCGGCGCGGACGAGTTCGTGGTCCTCGTCCGGCAAGTCAACCACGGGGAGGACGCGGCCCGGGTGGCGCGCAAGCTCCTGGACGGCCTGCGCCCGCCCTTCGTGGTGCAGGCTAGGGAGCTCATGGTGACGGGCAGCGTGGGCATCAGCTTCTACCCCAGCGACGGCGAGGAGGCGGAGACGCTGCTGAACGCCGCCCACATGGCCATGCACCGGGCCAAGAGCGAGGGCTGGGACACCTACCGGCTCTACACCGCGGCCATGAACGACCGCGCCCTGGAGCAGCTGGCCCTGGAGGTGGCCCTCCGCAAGGCCGTCGGCCAAGGCGAGTTCGTGGTCCACTACCAGCCCCTGCTGGACCTGCGCAGCGGGCGGGTGGAGGGGGCGGAGGCCCTCGTGCGCTGGCAGCACCCGAGCTTGGGCCTGCTTGGCGCCCACCAGTTCATCTCCCTGGCCGAGGCCTCGGGGCTCATCGTGTCCATCGATTCCTGGGTCCTCCGCACGGCCTGCGCGCGGGCGGTGGCCTGGCGTCGGCAGGGGTGGCCGCACCTCAGGGTCGAGGCCAACCTCTCCGCTCGCCAGTTCCAGCAGCGCGATCTGGTGGACGAGGTGACCCGCTGCCTTCAGGACACCGGCCTTCCCGCCGAGGCTCTGGAGATCGAGATCACCGAGCGCATCGCCATGCAGGACGTGGCCCGCTCGGTCGAGATCCTGCGCGCGCTCCGCCGCCTCGGCGTGCGGATCTCCCTGGACGACTTCGGGACCGGCTACTCCTCCCTGAGCTACTTGAAGACGCTCCCTGTGGACACGGTCAAGCTTGACCAGTCTTTCGTGCGGGACATCACGACCGATCCCGGGGACGCCGCCATCGCCACCGCCGTGATCGCCATGGCCCACAGCCTGGACTTGCGGGTGGTGGCGGAGGGGGTGGAAACCCGGGAGCAACTGTCCTTCCTCCGGGATCAGGGCTGCGACTCCTTCCAGGGCCACCTCTTCAGCGCCGCCGTTCCCGGCGACTTCATCGCCGGCCTGCTCGAGCAAAGCCTGGACTCCCTGCTCAGCCAGGCCAGCTGACCCCCCCCGCCCCTCCCCGGGGCCCCGGCTTGACATTGGCCTCAGATATGTATATTAAGTATTCATATTGAGCCTGGAGGCGCCATGGGGTCCTCAGGGGCGGCGGGTTCGGCCGTATTTCTTCAATGGGCTTCCGAGACGGGTGCTCACGGAATGCCCATACCGCACGACTTGGAAGGCCGCGGCTGGCACCGGCTGGCCGAACACCCGCTCTTCCACGGAACTTGGCTGATGGAAACGGAGACGGTGTCTCTCCCTCCCTCGCCGATCACCCCGACCCGTCCCCGTCGAAGGCCCCGGTCTGGGCCCGCGCTGATCTCGCGGCGCTAACCGGGAGCCGTCCGGGCCCCGCGCGGGGTCGGTGTCCCGCAGTGCGGGCAGAGGCGCCAGAGGGGGTTCAGCGCCTGCCCGCAAGAGCAGGTCATCTCCGCCGTCGAGCCCGGTCTCCCTGGGGCAACCGCGGCCTCTGAGGGGGCCTCGCCCCCCGGCCTCCCTTGCTTCCCGACCGCGGCCGCCTCCGCCCGGCGAACCGTCTCGTCGTGGGCATCGAGGTCGGTGCTGCCGAAGAGGGAGGAGAGCATCGCTTTCCCCACCACGTTCATGAGGAGGCCGAAGAGGGCGAGGCCAGCAAGCATGGTGGCGCCGGCTACGACCTTCCCCGCGGGGGTGGCAGGGACCATGTCCCCGTAGCCGGTGGTGGTGATGGTCACGATGCACCACCACATGGTCGCGGGGATGTGCACGAAGAGGGTGCCCGGAACCTGCTCCTCCGCGTAGAACTCCAGGGTGCTGAAGATCGTCACCGCGGAGAAGAGGGCGATGAAGTAGATCTGCAGGTCCATGCGGAGGGTGTTGAGGCGCTGCTCCTTGCGCTTCTCCAACTGTTGGGCGGCGACCTTGGCCAGCTTGAGCACGCGCAGGATCCGCATCAGCCTCAGGAAGCGCAGCACCCTGAGAACACGGGCCACCTTGAGGGCCCGTATGTCCAGCATGAGGAGGATGGTGGGGGCGATGGCCAGGAAGTCGATAATGCCCCAGCCGAGAAGGTACTTCTTGCGGTCTTCCGCCACGTAGATATTGATGAGGAACTCGGCCGTGAAAATGGAGACGATCACGATCTCCGACCACTCGAAGATCAGCTCGTACTGGACGTAGAGGTCCTGCATCGAGGCCAGGGTGACGGATATGACGGAGACGAAGATCAAGACCATGATGAAGGCGTGCATCTCGCGGTAGAGCGCCGAGTGCTCGTTGGCGAAGCCTTCGCGCAACGCGTGATCGATGCGCTGGCCGGCCCGGCGGAGAGCGTTCATAGCGGTCCTCCTAGGGAACCACCCTCACGGTGTAGGTCTTGCACTGGAAAGGATGCAGCAGAGCGAAGTCCAGCCCCGCGTCGGTGACGCAGAGCTGGGGCGAGAAGAGGCCGACCGGGTAGGTGTAGTTGCGGCGGCAGTTGGCGCCGGTCGGACCGTGCACCTCCTGGTGGCCGTCACCCAGGAAATCCATGGTGAAGTAGAGGTTGTCGCCATCCAGATCGTGCGACCCGCACATGGTGAACTGGACCAAGAGCGGGGCCACGCCGGTGATGACGTCGCGCGAGCTGGCCGCGGGCGTGGTCTTGAATATCGCCACCGCCGGCTGGTTGGGCGGGGGCGCGGGCGCGCTCACGCTCACGGCCGTGGAGCAGCGGGCGGACTGAGTCGCCGAGCTCACGGTGAAGGAGGCCGTGAACATCCCCACCCCGGTGTAGGTGTGAGCGGCGTTGGGGTTGCTGCCCGTGCTGCCGTCTCCGTAGTCGATGGCGACGGTGAAGGATCCTGGCGATCCCACCACGTTCAAGTTGAAGCTCACGGCGAGGGGGGCCGGACCCGAGGACGGGCTCGCGGAGCAACTCGCGGAGAGGGTGGGGGCGGTGGGGCTGCTCTTATGGCAATCGGCGAGGCCGGCCAAGATCGGCAGAGCGAGAGCGGTGCCAGACGCCAGAATCTTCCTCATGGCCGGATGTCAATTTTCGGTGAATCATACACGCCCCGCGGCGCTTGGGGAAACTAAGGAATCTTCTTTTATTCGCGGAAAGGCACCCCTCTCCCCGTTCGGGGGCCCGGTCACCCTCGGGGCGGAGGCGGAATGGGGCGCGCCCGCCCCCGCCGCCGGCGGAGGCGGCCCTCGGGAGTCGTCCACCTCGGCAAACGACTCCCCCACTCCCTCGGCGGAGAAGAGCCGGTGCCGGTGCGCCCCTACGGCTTGTAACGCTCCAGGAAGAACTTCTTGCTATCGAGGCGCCGGCCGGACTGGTAGACCACCCACTCGCTCTCCAAGTGGTCGGCGTCGCGAAGGTTGATCCGAGCCGAGTGCATGTGGGTATCGACGTCCGGCTTCAGGTTGGCTCCCCCCGCAAAATCGAAGACGAGCTCGCCCGCGTCGCTGGTGGTGAGGCTCATCCGGGGCTGATTGCCCATTGCGCAGTAGTGGGTGAGAACGAGCGCGTCGCCGTCCAGATGATAGATCGTGATCATCTCGTGGCTCGTGCCCGGAAAGAGGTCTTCTAGGACCGCGCTCCCGTTCGAGGTGGTTCGGTAAGTGACCGTCGCCGGCGGACCGTCCTTGCTTTGGACCGTGCCCCGCCATTCGCCGTTCAGCGCCTTCAGCTTCTCGAAGGCGGCGGGACCGGCCCCCCCTTTTCCGGCGGTGCTCTTCTCCCCCGCCACCAGCAACCCGCAGATCCCCATCGCGGAAAGGGTCATCAAGAGCGTAGCTTGTCTCTTCATAAGCGCGTTTCATCCTCCAAACACACTGTTACACCTTGCCCTGAGTTCCTTTAGGCACGCACGGCACGGTGCCCTAGGTGCCACCAACCGTCCAAGCGAAAGCCCGGGGGGGAGGCAGGCTCCCGCAGGGCTACTTCAGGGCGTCCGCGCCCGCCTTGGCGCACTGGCCGTCTTGCTGGCTGGTGGCGCCCGACACTCCGATCGCGCCCACGATCTTGCCGTCCATGAGGAGGGGGAAGCCACCATCGACCGGCACCGCCCCTTCCAGGCGCAGAATGCGGAGACCCTCCCCCCCCGCGGCCAGAGCGTCCTGGAAAGCCTTGGTCGGGCGCTTGTACAGAGCCGCCGAACGCGCCTTCTCGATCGCCACTTTGACGCTGCCCGTCTGGGTGCCGTCCATCTTCTCGAAGTAGACAAGGTTGCCGGCAGGGTCGACGATGGCCACCGCCATCGTCCAGCCGTTCTTGCGCGCCTCGGCCAGCGCGGGACCGGCGGCGCTTTTGGCGTGCTCCAGGGCGACGGGCAGACCGTAGGGATTTGGCAACTGCGCCCATAGCGGCGACGCGCACAGCGCCAGGGTCAGGGCCACGACCCCCTTGACGGCGATCCGCAGTGACATGCTGGCTCCTCTCTGGACTCGACGCGGGACGGGAAATTCCGACCCGTTCTTACCTACGCGCCCTCACACCAACTCGAACCTCAGCTCGCCCAGCTTCTCCAGGCTGCAGGCAACCTTGTCGCCGGGCTTAAGCCATACCCGCTTCTCCGGGGGGCGGCCTTGGATGACGCCCTGCGGGGTCCCCGTGAAGATGATGTCGCCGGGTCTCAAGGTAATGATGCGCGAGATGTAGCTGATCATCTGCCGGCTGTTGAAGATGAAGTCACGGGTGCTCGAGGATTGCCGCGTCTCCCCATTGACTCGGCACTCGATCTTCAGGTTGTCGGGATCGACCTGATCGGCGGTGACGAGGTAGGGCCCCAAGGGAGCGAACTGGTCCGGCGTCTTGCCGATCATCCACTGGCCGCCCGTCTCCAGCTGCAGGTCTCGGGCCGTGAAGTCATTGCCGGTACAGTACCCGGCAACGTAGGAAAGGGCATCCGCCTCGCTCACGTTTCTCGTCTCCTTACCGATGACCATGACGAGCTCGACTTCGTAGTCGAACTTCTCCGCCACCGCGCGCGGGAGCTTGATCGTGCCCTTATGAGAGTTGAGGGCGTTGTTGAACTTGTTGAACAACACCGGCTGCTTCTGAGGCGACATCCCTATCTCGAGGGCGTGCCCCCGATAATTCAAGCCCACGCAGACGATCTTCTCGGGGCGAGTCACCACCGGTCCGTATTCGATGCTCTCCTCGTTGACCAGGGCCGGTCGAACCTCGACGGACTTCGTTGCCGCCTCGACCAGCGCATTCAGGCTGGGGCCATCCTCATTCTGAAGCAGATCATCCATGGTGGCGGGGGCGGGCAGGTGGAGGATTCGGGCCGCCTCTTTCACGTCCAGAATGCCCTTCTCCGTCTTGACGCCCAGACGGTATTCGCCGTCGCGGCGCAGAGTCAGGAGGGTCAGCCCCCGCGCCGTGCCCCGGACCCGGTTGCGGAGAGGCTTGGGCTCGCCCTCTCCTCCCGCCAGTCTGGCCGTGGCGGCAACGGCGCCCGCGGCCCCCGCCCCCCTCAGAAACGTCCTGCGATCCTGCTCCATGGCGGCACCCCCGGATTCGTTACCCGGTCGGATCTTCGCGGGTAGGACGGACATTGGGCTGGCATTCTAACCCGGCCCGCACCGGGGCTTCGCAAGGGGACGGGGCCCCGCAGGCTCAAACCGAGCGGCCTGGGATCCGGGGGCAGGAAAGCCAAACCCGGGCACCGGTGGAGCGGTGACCTGATGCTATCCTTGCGGAGAGTGCGGGGGCCCCCGCTTGGGGGGAGAAAGGCGCCCGTGTCGCAAGTCTCGGACATCCTGTCCGCGGGACAGGAATGGCCATGGCGGTGACAACCGGCCAGCGGCCTCTTCTCGGCGGGCTTCGGGCAAGGCACTTGCCGCGCGTCCCGGCACGTCGGTTGCAATGCAGCGGCCCTGGATCCAGCGCACCCGATGATCCGCAAGACGCTCGTGTCCATTAGGAGGTCAATGATGCACCGGCTCTGGGCAGCCCCCGCGGTAGGCTTGCTTTCCCTGCTCTACGCCTGCGGCGGGACTTCATCCCAAGGCGGCGCACCCTCCGCCTCCGATTGCAGCGTGGCCGGCGAGAATGCGCAGGTCCTGTCGGTCATGCAGTCCTGGTACTACTGGTATCAGTCCCTGCCCAGCAACGTAAATCCCGCCAACTACGCGAGCCAGAACGCCCTCCTCGACGCCATTCGCCAGCAACCCCTGGACCGGTTCAGCTACATCACCACCCAGGCCGCCAACCAGTCCTTCTATGGAGCCGGCCAGTATGTCGGCTACGGCCTCGGCTTCGGCCTGAGCGCCAGCAACAACCTGAATGTGAACCAGGTCTTTCCGGGCAGTCCCGCCGACCAAGCCGGCATCACCCGGGGCGATACCGTGACCGCCGTGAACGGCGTACCCGTGCCCACCCTGGTCGCCAACAACCAGCTGGACAGCGCGCTCGGCGCCGCCACTCCCGGGGTCAGCAAGACGTTCGCGTACACGAGCCTTCAGTCGCAAACCTACACCGTCACGCTGACGTCCGCGGTGATTACGCAGCCGAGCGTGGCGCAGGTGAACGTGTTCGATGACGGACGGGAGCGCATCGGGTACTTCCTCTTCAACAGCTTCATCGATCCCTCCAACGCCGAGCTCGACCAGGCCTTCGCGCAGTTTGCAAGCCAGGGAGTCACCCACGTGGTGATCGACGAACGCTACAACGGGGGCGGCGAGGTGAGCGTGGCCCAGCACCTGGCCTCGCTGATCGCGGGGAACAGCTACGCCGGGAAATCGCTCGCCACCCTCACCTATAACGACAAGCACACGAGCCAGAACCAGACGATCACGTTTCCCAGCATCGCCGGCCCCTTGAGCCTGACGCAGGTATTCTTCATCACCACCGAGTCGAGCGCCTCCGCCAGCGAGTTCATCATCAACGCCCTCAAGCCCTTCATCGACGTCGTCACCGTGGGCGCCGCCACCTTCGGCAAGCCGGTGGGAGAGGACGGCTTCAACGTCTGCGCCGACGTGCTCTACCCCATCACCTTCAAGATAGAGAACGTCAGCGGCTACGGCGATTACTTCAACGGCCTCCCCCCGACGTGCCCGGCCGCCGATGATGTGGAGCACGCCCTGGGCGACCCCGACGAGGCCTCCCTGGCCACGGCCCTGAGCTACATCCGCACCCAGAGCTGCCCCCAGGCGGCGACGCGACCGAATGCCAGCCGCGCGACCTCGCCGCACCGCCGAGTGGCGCGCGACGGGTGGCGCCAGCTGATCAACGCATACTGATCCCAAAACCGGGGTTCGCCTACCCGCGGGGCGCCTCCCATCGGTCCCGTCCAGGCCGGTGTGGATCGGTCTTGGGCCGGGGATGGGCTTGTGCGCCCGGGCCGGCGAACCCATGCCGAGTCCCGGGTCGGGCCTAGGCGGACAGGGGGATCTAGACCGCTCTGACCCGCGGCGGCGAGGCTCGGCGGGGATGGCCCCGAACCCCCCCGGCCCTCACCTCCCGACGATGAACAGGCTTCCCGCGTTCAGGGTGTAGATCTTGCCATCGGGCCCCAGGGAGAGCGGGGTATAGGCCGCCCCGATCGCCTCTTTGAGGAAGAGCGTCTGCTGGGGGGCCGTGAAGACCCCGCGGTGGCCCTGGGGGATCGCGTAGAGGTTGCCGTCCTCGCTGTTGGCATAGACCAAGCCGTTGGCATCGATGGCGGGAGCATTCACACACCACTCAAAGCCGTTGGGGTTGGAGGGCGGGCGATTGGTGTTCTGGAAGCTCCACTCGACGTTCAGTTGCGGTCCGAGCTGGGTGATGTAGAAAGGCCCGGGGGGGACGGGCTCGCAGAGAGGGTTGCCGTTGAAGGAGCAGTACAAGCCGGCGCCCCCGTAGTGATTGTCCTTGATGACAATGGAGTAGGTGCCGTCGTGCACGTAGACCGCCGGGGTCGAATCCCACCCAAAATCAAACGCCCCCACGAATCCGCCCTCCGGATCGAACTTGAAGAGGTGCCCGCGGGAAGCGTTGTAATTGGTCATGGCCCCGAAAACGACGCTGCCATCGGGAAGAACGGCGGGAGAGGAGGACGCCTGATCGACGACGGAGCCCGAGCCCGAGTCATTCGTGGTCGGGTCGACCCCCGGCCGGGCGCCCACGCGACAGGTGTTGGGCTCGCCGGCGGCGGTGCCGATGGGCACGATGACGCCGCAGCCATCGCTCAGGCGCCGTTGCAGCGTGGCCTGCCACCTGGGGGTGAGATCAGGGTTCACGGCCAGGAGATAGGCGACCGTGGCGTCGAAATGCGCGCGGCTCACCGTGTAGACCGTTCCATCGGGAGCCACGGCGGGAGCGACGTTGACCCCGGGGCGCTGCGAACCGCAAGGCTGGGGCGGCGGCGCGGCGGTGGGAGCGGGGGGCCAGGGCAGGGAATTCTGGTCCGCGAAGGCGCCCGGGCAAGAGGAGGCGATCCCGGGCGGCGCCCCCGGCACCAGCGATCGATACGTGGCGACGGTGGCGGCGTCGTTGGGGGACACCTTCACGAGCCACGCCCCCTGGACGTCCGTGGCCAGCCAGGGATCGGCAACGCGAGGGTCGCCCAGAAAAAGGACGTTGTAGTAGATGTTGCCCCCGGCGTCAGCGGTGAGGGGGCCCGACACGAACGTATTCCTGGGATCGGGGTTAGCCCCCGCGAAGGGGTCGATCTTGGAGGCCGACTTCCCCGAGTCCTTGTCAACCTTCCACAGCGCCCCCGAAGCGCCGGGAGCATAGAGGAAGCCGTTCGCGAGGACGGGCTGGAAGACCGGCTCCCAGCCGCTCAGACCCAGCCCGTTCGGCTCCGGCTTCCAGTCCGTCGAGAAGGCCCAGACCTCGGCCGGCTGGCCGCTCTCCCAGGTGTAGCGCTTCACCGTCCACACCAGCTGGTTCCACGCGTTGGGGCCGCAGGTGCTGCCGTTGGCCCAATCCCCGGGGGGACTGCACGAGGGGTAAGTCCCCGTCTTGACCTCCATGTAGAAGTCATTCCCGTCGATCAAGGGCACCGGGTAGTGGGACAGGAGCGATCCCGAGAACTCCGCCTGCTCCTGGGTGACGAAGGGGTCGTACACGATCATGGCCAGCTGATGATCCAGGGGCTGCCCCGCCACCATCACCCGGCCCGTGTGCTGGGGATTCAACCCCCACTGCGGCCAGAAGGGATTGTTCGAGGCCGGAGGGGTGGCGTGGCTGCTCGAGGAGCCGCAACCGGGGATGATGAGACCCCCTCCAACCAGGGCGGTCGCGATTGCCAGTGCGCGCAGCGTGTCGCCCTTGCCACTCTCCGCCATCGAGCTCCCCTCTTTCCCTGATCTTGCCCTGGGATTCGTCGGGCGCCTAACCCGGCTCCCGACCGCGAGGCCACCTGCTCTGGGACCCCTTCTTCGGAAGCGAGCGCGCTCGTTCCCAGCAACGACGCCACGCGCGCTCGGTTAGAGCGTCGCGACCGCGGCCACGGCTGTATCGACCTCCTCCGGCGTGTTCAAGAGGCTACCCGCCAGCCGGGCGAATGGCGGGAAGTAGGGGCTCGTGGATGCGATGATCCGCTTCTCCCGCAGGCGACGGACCACGTCCTCCGGCTTCAGGCCCCCCACCTCGAAGGCTACGAGTCCGGCCGACATGCCGGCCTCGCGGGGCGTATGCACCACCACCCGGCGGAGCCCGGCCAGCCCTTCCTTAATGCGTGCGTTCAGTTCCTGGATGCGCGCCGCAATCCGGGCCCTTCCGATCTCCCGATGGAAAGCGAACGCCGCCGGCAGCGCCCACATGTGCTCGTAGGCGTGGAACCCGCCCGGCGAGACCCACCGCCCCTCCGTTACCCCCGGATCCCGGCCCTCGCCCCACGCCACGTAGGGCCCCGTCTCGAACGCGGGCACGGTCGGCTGTACCTGCTCCCAGGCCTCACGCCGTCCCCAGAGGACTCCGGTCCCCCGCGGGCCGAAGATCCATTTGTGCGCCCCGGCGGCGAAGAAATCGCACCCGATCTCCGCCACCGCCTCGTCCTCGACGCCGAACCCGTGCACGCCGTCCACCACGAGCAGGATGCGGTCGCTCGCCTCCCGTGACCGGTTGGCGTCCGCGATGACCGAGGCCAGCGCCCGCAGGGGGAGCTTGACCCCGGTCGAGGAATGGACCCATGTCACCCCGACCACGCGGGTGGCCGGACGGATGGCCCGGCGGAGGCGATCGACGGCCTCGTCCGCGCGGGCGCGGCTGCCCGTGTCATAGAGCGCGATTCTCCGCACCTCCGCCCCCGTGCGCTGGGCGGCCAGCCGGATCGACTCGTGGTGTGAATAATGATCGTGCAGGGTGGTGAGGATCTCCTGGCCCGGTTTGAGGCGCAGGCCCGAGTAAACGAGGGCGAGTCCCTCCGTCGTGCAACGGGTCAAGGCCACGTCTTGGGCTCGGCCGCCCAGGTATTCGGCCGCCGCCGCGCGAACCTCGTCCGGCCTTTGGAACAGATTGTGCTCCACGGTCTCGAACGGGTTCTCGTCCAGGGCGCGGCGAAGCTCCTCGATAGCGTCGTGTACCGGCCGTGGGTGGGAGGTGATGAAGAAGGCGGAGAAGTGAGCAAGGTCGCGCGCGACCGGGAACTGATCGCGGACCCAGGCCCAGGAGCGCGGCGGGGAGGGCGGGATCGCCACCTTTGCCGTCGGCAACGATTGCGTCCACGTGGGGCGTGCGAGAGCACCGGCGGCGATTGAGACCCCGGTCGTCATCAGGAAACCGCGACGGTTCATGGCCATGGGGCACCTCCTCCCGGAGCCAAAATATTAAAGCAAAACATGGGGACCGCGCGCGGCTGGTTCAGCCGCGTGCGTCCCCTTTGCCTGCCGGTAGTCGAGGGGTCCGGGATCGGTCACGAAGGGCGGGTAGGCCACGACCCTTTGAGGGGGCGGCGCTCTTGGGAGGGGGCGCAATCTCTGCCGAGCACAGATCGCGAGCGACCGATTGTTCAGCCCGGGGCCGGGCGTCCCCGGATGAGGGCTGGTCTCAGGACTACCCCCCCGCGAAACCGATTTCGCTCAGGATAATCACCCGGGACGGCGTGCGGTCGAACAGCAGCCGGATCGTCCCGATCCTCGAGGGATCGAAGCCCTTCGCCTGTTCCGCGAATGCAGAGAGTGGAAGCTCAAAGGTCTGGAAGGCGGGCTCGGAGTCCTTCTTGTATTGCCAGCTGTCCATCCGCGCCAGCTTGGTGAAGCGGACCTTGAAGGGGGGCGGAAGCGTGCCGAAACGGCTCAGGGGCAGGCTCGACGTGACCCCATCGACGGTCCGCATTTCGATCGTGAAGTCGGTGGCCTCCTCCTTCGCGTCCTTCTTGTCTTTCTCCTTGGCCTTGTCCTCCTTCTCCTCATCGTCCGGCTTCTTGCCCGGCGGTGGTGCTTTCTCATCCGTCACCGCGAGCGACATCGAGAGGATGGAGTCTGGGCTGAGCGTCCAACGGGGCGGCCTTGTCTCCGGCAGCGAGATCGAATAGACGGGCAGAGCCGGCGGTGTCCCGTCCTTCTGCGCGGAGCGGTTCCATCCGAGAAACACGCCGTTGTAGTCACGGTCGCCCTGGCGAAAGGGAATCTTGCCCTCGCGCCAGACGGACAGATTCTCGGCGGCAATCCGCCCTCCCGAAACCGTGGTGGTCGTAGGGTCGGGGTCTTCACTGAAGTCGCTGATGACCCTGTAGGAGGCGTCCTGATAGCGGCTCATATAGAGGGTAGGGGGTAGCCAGGAGCGGACACGGCGATAGTCGCGGAAGAGGGGCAGGTATTCGCGGCGGTCGTGGAGGGTGGTCTCCAGAAACGCGGAGATATAGACCTTGGCGATGCGCCGCTGATCCTCTCCGCTCAGGAGGGGTTTCAAGTTCAGGAAGTGGCTCATGGGCTGGCCGACATCGCTTCTGCCCCAGCCGGTATTAAACTGGCCGTGGTTAGCGCGGTAGACGTAGACCTCCGCCTTGAACCAGGGGCCCGGTTCCGTGTAACGCACGTGGTCCCATTGCCGGCTCCCCATGAAGGACGAGACGTCAGCGTCGTTGGCGCCCTGCAGAGTCAGGTAGCTCACGTTGTCGATATACCGCCATTGCCCCGCGGGCTTGTACTGTCCGTCGGCGGGGGCGATGGCGACGACCGACTTGATGGGATAGCCGTAGCTGAACTTGATGTTGGCGTCGTCCGGATAGCACGGCAGCCGGTTGAAGAGCGCCGCCGTCGCCGCCGCTTCCCCGCCCCGAGAGTGGCCCATCAGGGCTACGTTGTCCACGTCCACCTTCTTGTAGAAGGGGTTCCCCGGTGTTCCGTTCCAGGTTCGCCAGAGCTTGAGGTGCTCGAGCAGCATCCAGCCGCGCACGGCCTGCTGCTTGGGTGGGTCGTGAAACAGACCGCCGTTCAGGAAGTTTTCGTCGAGGGAAGCGAGGATGAAGCCACGGCTTGCCAACAACTCCCCCAGGTACTCGTATCCCGGGTCGGAGAAATCGGACATCGTATGGTTGCCATGGACGATCAGGGCCAGGGGAAACGGACCGTCGCCCTCGGGATACCAAACGCGTCCGTTCAGGGGAAGCTTGTCCATGCCAAAACCCCAGTACGCTCTCCGGAGCTTGGCCTTCCAGCCCTTGAAGTCTTTGAAGAACAAAGAAGCATCTACGGTATCGGTCTTGATTGCGACCGACTTGCCGTATTCAGGCCGCCGGATATCCGTCCCGCTGCCGTAGAGCAGCGACCTGGTTTTGTAGGGTCCTTGGTCGGCCGGGTTCGGAGCCGACAGGGGGGCGGGAGAGGGAGGGCTCATGTCTGGGAGCTGGAGCATGCCTTTCTCCGTCCCCTCGCCCATGATGAAGTAAAGGAAGGCGGCATTGGCCGCGAGCGCGGCCACGAAGAGGGTGGTCGTGAAGACCTTCTTGCTGCGCGGCGCCGTCTGGAAATGGCCATGGACGAGGGTCGCGATCGCAACGCCCAGAACTCCCTCCACCAGGAGGACGGAGACGCCCAGGATGAGACCCAGCTCAAGGGGCCACTGAATCACGATGAAAAGACACGTGCCGACAACAATGCCGGTGGCGAATCGGGGCAGCTTTCCAAACAGGGTCAGCAGCAGGCCTACGCCGAGCGCTCCCAGCAAGACGACAAGAGCCCCGACGGCAAAGGCGAAAACGAAATCGATCAAGAGGCCGAACCCCGAGCGCAGGTAGTAGCCGCCGATGATGGCGGCCACGGCCCCGGTTATCCAGGACGCCCAAATGACGCCGTTCAGCGCCTCCGGGCCGGGGCGGATCGTCGACCACGTATGGGCCCACCAGCGCCATACCCTGCCCCACCGATCCTTGATACGGAGCCTCAGGGGAGGGCGACTCTCATCGCTTATCGGGGCGGGC
The DNA here is from genome assembly GCA_035570235.1 of Vicinamibacteria bacterium. Lineage (NCBI taxonomy): Bacteria > Pseudomonadati > Acidobacteriota > Vicinamibacteria > Vicinamibacteria bacterium. The sequence goes on from DATMML010000030.1 coordinate 140,027, forward strand.
GGCACGGGATCAACGGTTGAAGACACGGTAACCCCCTAGGACAGGCGAACCACTCATTCCGATGTCAACGTCGATAGTCAACGTCCTTCACGGCTCTCTTCCGGAGCACACTTCTCGGAACGATCTCGGGTGGCCGAGTTCGACCCCCATCCTTTGACGCTTCCGTTGCCGTCAGCGTTTGCAAGTCCGTCGCCGTTGGCCGCCCCGAGAGATGTCCAGCTGTGGCCCATCCCCCTCCCTCCAAGGGCGTGGATCTACGGAGGGATCCCGGTCCCCGCTTTGTAGGCTCTTCGCCTTTATCCCGGGTCTACGTCCAAGCGGACCCTGGGGCCTCTGCCTCTTGCGCTCTACACGCGCGGGCCCGACCGTGCGATCGCGGGCGTCCGACGCGAGGGCGGGGGCGACCTCCGCTACCCCGCAACCGGCTAGAAGCGTGTTCACGGCGCCCCGGCGGGAGAACCCGCGGGGAGGGCCCCCCGTGCCACCAAGGCCAACGTCACGAAGTAGAGGCCGGCGCCCACGAGCAGCGTCCGGTCGAACCCCCACAGCATGGCCAGGGCCACCGCGGCCGACGAGCCCAGGACGGAGGCAGCGCCATTGACGCCCCAGGCCCAGGGAACAAGGCCTGGGGCCCCCCCCGCGAGAAGCCGGAGGCCGGCGGGCATGGGCACGCCGAGCAGCAGACCCAGCGGGGCCAGGAACGTCACGGTCAGGGCGACCCTCGAGGCGGCACCGAGGTGGACGAGCCCGTAGAAGGCGGGCCCGAGCCAGAGCACGTAGGCCACGACCAAGGCGGCCACCGCGGGCAGGAGCCACATGAGCAACGAGGGGAGCCGCTCCCGGGGGATGCGCGCGGAGAGCGCGCTGCCTAGGCCGCTAAACACGAGCACCGAGAAGAGGACCACGGTCAGCGCATAGGCGGGATGTCCGAGGAAGAGCACGCACTTCTGCACCATCACCAACTCGACCACGATGAAGCCCATGCCCAGGCAGGCAAAGTACAGGAGCGCGCCCGCCCTCCCCGGCTGGTCCTCCAACCGGGCCCGCACGAGCAAGAGCGGCCCGAGCACGAAGAGCGCCACCAGGACGGCGCTGATCCCCACCAGGGTAACGAGCACGACGGTGCCCAGGTTGGTCTTGCGCCACTCCCCCCGGGCCCAGCGGGGGTTCAGGAGACGCCCGGGCCGCACGGACTGGAAAAAGAAAGGGCGGTCGTCGCGCGGGGGGGAGATGTCGCTCGGGAATGTGGACCAGAACCCTTGCGGGTCGCGGGCTTCGATCAGGAGGGAGATGGGGCCGCGGGGACGCGTGCGGGGCGTGTAGAGCACCTCAAAGCCGAGCCGCTCCGCAAAGGCCTCCGCCCGCTCGACCTCCGCGTCCGTGAAGGGAGTCTTCTTGAGGAGGAAGGTGGCGGTGGCCAGGGGCTGGCCCTCCTCGGGCAGGCCCCGGACAAGGATGAAGTGGCCCGCGGCATCGGCAACCCCGGACGCCATAAGGGCTGCGCGCCCGAGGGAGACGAGCCGCAGGAGCTGGTCGGGCGGGTTCTGGTACCAGCGAGTCATGCTCAGAATGCCGCTTGGGCTGAGGCGGCTGAGGTAGTCCCGGAAGGCCTCCTCGGTATAGAGGTTGTTCTCGGCGAGGGCAAAGGCGCCGGCGGAAGTGGCCGCCCACGTATCCACCATGGTCCCAAGGATCAGATCGTACTTTTCCGGCGAGCGCCGGATGAAGCTCCGTGCTTCGTCCACCACCAGTTTCACCCCCGGCTGCTCGTAGAGTCGGCCCGAGAAGCTCCGGAAGGGCTCCGCCGACACTACGTCCCGCGCTACCAGGGGGTTCACCTCAACGGCCGTAACCTCCCGTGCACCGAAGAGGCGGGCGATGATCACGTCCACCCCCCCTCCCGGTCCGATCACCAGCACCTTGTCCCGCCCTCCCAGGTGGTAGGCCAGGGAGTCGATGCGGTTCCCTTGCCGGGCATGACGCTGGCTGTCTGCGGCGTCGCGGTACAAGAGGGTCCCGGCGTCGGCATCGATGAGGATCAGCAGGCGGTCGCTGTCGCCGCTGCCGGCCACGGTGACCCGGGAGAAGGAGTTCCACTTCGAAAAGAGGAGGCCGGTCTCGGGGAGGCCCTTGGCTTCCCGGAGGCGGATCCAGTGGTACGTATGGTTTCCGACCAGGAGGGCCAAAGTCCCGGCCGCCACCACCGCCACCGAGATGCGAGCCCCGCGACCCGCGTCCGGGCCCGCGAACACGACGCCGGCAAGCCCGGCCAGAGCCGCGACCAACAGGACCGCATCCACCGCCCCCAGCACCTCGAGCGCGGGCACGAGGAGCAGGCAGCCCGCGGCCGCGCCGGCTAGGTCGCAGGCGTAGATCCGGCTCGCTTCGGGGGCCCACACCGTGAGGGCGAGCGTGATCGTGCAACCCGAGAAGAAGAAGGCCAAAGCGGCCGCTCCGTAGATCGCGGCCAGCGGCGGGACCGTCTGCGGGCCCGGGCTCGCGGGCGGGATGGGGTTGGCCAGGACCACGAGCAGTGCGGCCACGGTCGCGGCCGCGAAGAGCGCCGCGAAGAGGGCGAGGGCTCGGCTGGGGACGGGGGGCCGGAACCGCATCGCGTAGAGTGCGACTCCGCTCGCCCCCGAGCCGAACAGAGCCAGGGACACGGCCAGAAAGGCAAAGTGGTAGAACATGGTGGCCGAGAAGAGGCGGGTGAGGGTCAGCTCGAGCAGGAGGGTGGCGAGGCTGGTGAGGATCACCCCGGCCAGGGCACGACGCGAGCTCATGCGAGACCCAGAAAGGCTCGCATGCGGTCGAGCCCTGCCTCGAGGTCGCGCTTGAGGCCGCGATCGCGCGGTGGGTGCGATTCGACATGACCGAACCGGGGCCAAAGCCGACCGTTCTTGACGAAGAGCTTGCCCCCGCCGATGTCTGCCGCGAGCTCGTCACGAAGCCGTTGGCGACGAAGAAGCCCTCCTCGATGCCCAGCTTCGCGTGGCGCCGTTCGAGGCCCCCCGCTTGGTAGCCCTTGACGCGATGGCGCAGGGTAAGGTCCTGAGCGGGCGCGGGAGCGCGGATCGGATCGGGCTGGACAAAGCCCAGCCGGGGCGGGGCGCGTTTCAGCGCTGGGCTCGAAGACGCTCTGGGCGACGGCAAAGCGCCAGAGGTGCTCAAAGAGGATTGGATTTCGCCTGGACATATCGGTCGAGGCCGAAAGCGGAGGCGCCCCGGGGACCCTGCTCAAGCGCTCCCGCCAAATGACGTCGGGTCTTTTCTTAAGCGGCGTTCTTGATCCCGATCTGGTCCTAAAGCGTTCAGGCGCTTATGATGGTTACGGAGCTGGAGTTGTAGCCGGCGGGAATGTCCATGGTGAATCGTTCGCCACAATTGGGACAATACAGTACGACAAGCACCGGGCCGTCGCTTCCATTGGGATCCGCGATCACGATGAATGCAGCCTTGCATTTCTTGCAATAGTCCGACTTCTGCATCAGCGACTCCTTCTGGGCGCCTTTAAGAGCGACGGTGCCGAGAGCCCCACCGCGGCTGCATCTCGCCTGCCTGGTCTTGGCCTGGCCGACATCTGGGCTCGTCCGGCCTCGTTGTTGCCTCGCTACAGCCGGAGAGCGAGGTTCACTGTCGTCAGGGCTCTCACCATGGCGGCCCTCTCCAAGAGGGCCCTAGAGTATCGCAATCGCCGAGCTCAGAGGGGAGGCTCATCGTTTAGCGCGGCGTCGCGAGGGACCGTTAGTCGAGCGTATTAGAACCACTATCCTTGGAACCACTAACCGCGCAAGCTGAGCGCGCCGCCAGTCGAGACGGTCACGGACCGCGCTTTGTCTCCGCCGGGTTAGACGCGGGCAGGCGGGACCCAGACGCAGAATGCCCTAGGGGGCACGGGAGCGAACGCAGTACAGGCGGAAGCGGTCAGCTCGGCGATCAGGTTACAACCTGTGTCGGCGGCGAAGGCACGCCGTAGTGCTCAGGATAGCGAGCCATCGCCGGCTCGTAGAGCGACTGCAACCTCGCCAGGTCCGATTCCATGTCCCCGCTCGGATCCAACGCCGGGTGGAGACGCACAGTACGCGTCCGGTAGTCGAGCGCCACTGGCCAAATGGGCACCCCCGCCCCGACCGCGATGCGATAGAAGCCGGTCTTCCATCGTTCCACGCGCTTCCGGGTCCCCTCGGGCGCGAGGGCGAGGACCGTCGGCTCGCCCTCACGGAGCGACGACACTGCCTGCTCAACCACGCCGTCGGGGGTAGCCCGATCAACGGGGAGACCGCCCATCCACCTGAGGAAGGTACCGAGCGGAGGCCGGAAGAGCGTGTCCTTAGCCAGGAAGCGGCCGCGCAAACCCAGCGCCAGAAGAGCGGCGAGGCCCACCACGAAGTCCCGGTTCGACGTGTGAGGCGCCACGATTGCCACGCAGCGCGGGACATTCGGAACCTCACCCTCGAGGCGCCAGCCAATGCCCCGGAGGGCGAGACGGCCGACGCCGCGCGAGAAGGCGTTGCCTCGCCGCGGCACGGAGGGCCCGATGGGCGGAAGCATCAAGTCTGGCAGCCCGGGTCAGGCACAGATGGCCGAACAGTACACCAAGAACAGTTGCTGGCCGTGCGGCTCATCCCGGATACCTATGATTTGTTCGAGTTGAAGACTCGCTCAGAACCACGTTTCCTGGCCGTGGGGAAGATCCTGACAGGGGCAACGTTCGCGCATTTGGCAGCCATAGACCGGGCGTTCTTGGCCTCGCCCGACCCACCCGGCACCAGCTAGAAACCGAGCTGCCGGGCGATCTCGACAACTTGGTGCGGCGACCAGGCCACGTAGTCGGGCTGTTGTGTCCAGGCGCCGGGACCGGCATGACCACCGAAGCAAGCGGCCACGCTCACCACCTCGACCGCGAGACCACTCGCGGCAAGGGCTTGCTGTGCGTTGCGAGCACATCGAACATCGGTCTCGTGGTCCCCGACGTAGAGGGCGCGACCGGGGGCGAGCTCGTTGAGCTGCTTCAGACAAGCAAGTAGCCCGTCGGGCTCCGGCTTCTGGCGCTTTATGTCCACCTCGTCGTAGCCCACGATCACCCGGAAGTGCTCAGCCAGCCGTGCGCCGGCGAGAGTGCGTGCGATCTGGTCGCGGGCGTTCTGGGACACGATTCCGTGCTTTGCCTGGCGCAGCCCTACCAGGACCTCGCCGATGCCCTCGAAGATCTCGGTCGGTGTATCGTCCTTGAGCTGGTACGCCGCCCACAGGCGGCCGAGCCGGTCGGTTTCGTCCTCATTGAAGCCGAACTCCTGAGCATAGAGCTCCCGCCAATTGAAGTATCGCCGGTTCACCTGGTCGTAGATCTCGGGAGAAGCGAGCGCGGGAATGCTATCGAGTGCTCTGCCCGTAGTCTCGGCGATCAGCCGACGGACGACGTTGTAGTTCCGCCGCCGAGTGTCGGCCAGGGTGCCGTCGAAATCCCAGATGATTGCGGTCGGGGTGGTCATACCTGAGCTTCTTCCAGTAGGACAAACAGCGCAAGCAGCGCGGCTTCCCCGCGAGTTAGCCTAGGGGCTCGAAGCGTCGCAGACCGACTCCGAGCTCTTCCGGCTTGTGAATCTCGTCACGATACTGCCTGTCCGTTGCGCCCGGCAGGGACGCCCGACGCACACGCCAATGAGTTGCCTACTGTGCTGTCGTCACAACAAGACCAGCCTAAACCACGTCAAACATGAGCGAATGGCCTAGTGCAGCCATGCACTAAGGCAACATATCGCGGAAACTAAGGCATATCCCCAATATCGGCGGTGCGGTCATAACGGCTACTTTGTTGGCGGAAACAGGGTAGCCCCTTCTCAAGAGAAGGATGAGCCCCCGGGCGCAAGCGGGTTGGCTCCTCAAGGCAGACGGCGGCCTCCTGGATGAAGGAGAACCGATGCCTTTGGGATTCCCCTCGTGTCAACGTGCGCTCGTCCTTGGCGTCGGTCTTGCGATCGCTTCGCCGGCCACGGCCGCCATCCTCCCCCCCGATCGGCTCACCACCTGGAACCCCGGCGTGCCCGGCGGTGTCCCCGCCCGGACGACCGTCTGCGCCACCGTG